>JACJXH010000003.1:0-300000 GCA_020636745.1 Lentimicrobiaceae bacterium
TCAATTCGCCATCAGAATAGAAGTTTGCGAAAATAAGTAACATAATCAGAAGTGTGCATCCTGCCGGATTGAAGCCTGTTACTTACCGATACAGAACTTGCCAAAGATATTGCCAAGTATCTCATTGGTAGTGACTTCGCCTGTGATTGAGCCCAGATGGTGAAGCGCCTGGCGGATATCAATGGCGATTAAATCGGAAGGGACGCCTTCGGCAAAACCCTGTTCGATGCTTTCGATGCTTTGGGCTGCGCGCGAAAGCGCTTCGAAATGCCGCAGACTGTAAACAATCGTTTGATCGTTGGTTTCACCTGTATGTGCTGTTTTTAAAAGCCGCTCCACAATAAGATTGATGTTTTCGCTGCGTTTGGCCGAAATAAAGAGCGTGTCCAGTTCAACAAGCTTTTTGAATGAGTGGGGGGCTTCCATCAGCATGTCGGTTTTGTTGGCAACCGGAATAATTTGTTTTTCAGAGTCTTCCAGTTGTTCGCGGATTTCGGCAATGGCTGCGTCAATCTCTTTTTCGGTAGTAGAGGTAATGTCAAACACATACAAAACCACCGACGCCTGATTCATTTTGTCGAAAGTACGTTCAATGCCCATATTTTCGACGGTATCGTCGGTATGGCGAAGCCCGGCAGTGTCAATAAATCTGAAAGTAATGCCTTGAATATTAATGGTATCTTCAATGGCATCGCGGGTGGTTCCCGGGATTTCAGAAACGAGTGCCCGTTCTTCGTTCAGCAGGGCATTTAAAAGGGTTGATTTTCCAACATTGGGTTTGCCGGCAATGGCAACCGGAATCCCATGTTTCATCACGTTGCCGAGTGCAAAACTCGATTTCAGGCTTTCTATTTCGGCCTTAATTGTTGTTAATAAGCCCCGAAGAGCAGTTCTGTCGGCAAATTCAACATCTTCTTCGCTGAAATCAAGTTCCAGCTCAATCAGTGAGGCGAAATCAATCAGGCGGGCCCTGAGTTCTCCTATTTTCAATGAAAAGCCACCCCGCATCTGGTTTATGGCCAGCCGGTGCGAAGCTTCAGAGGTTGAAGCAATCAGATCGGCCACAGCTTCAGCCTGCGACAAATCAAACTTGCCATTCATAAAAGCCCTGAGCGTAAATTCTCCGGGTTCGGCAAGCCTTGCACCATGGGTGAGCAACAATTCAATAATTCTGCGCTGTATATAAACAGAGCCATGACATGAAATTTCCACAATATTTTGTCCGGTGTAGGAGTGGGGCTGAAGAAAAACCGAAACGAGCACTTCGTCGATCAGGGTTTCTCCATCGTGAATTCTGCCAAAGTGAACAGTATGGGAACCAGACTTTTCCAATCTGAAACCTGCATTTTTAGGTTGAAAAAGACTGTCGCAAATGCTGATGGCTTCAGGGCCTGACAGCCTGACAATACCAATGGCACCTGAACCTGCAGGTGTTGAAAGTGCGCAAATGGTGTCGTTGTTATTAAAAAATGAAGGGTTCATCGGAATCAGTTTTTTTCTATTTTTACCGCAGGATTATACAGAATGCTTAAAAATAAGCATTTTTTTCAGAATGATTGAACAAAATTAGGCTTTTTTCCTTGTTAGATTCAAAAATTCGAATGACACATAAAGCCATAACCTTATGAGTATACTTGTTAACAAAGATTCAAAAGTAATTGTGCAGGGTTTTACAGGCACTGAAGGTACTTTTCATGCTTCGCAAATGATTGAATACGGGACCAATGTAGTAGGTGGTATTACTCCCGGCAAAGGAGGTAAGTATCATTTAGGCAAACCTGTTTTCAATACTGTTGCCGAGGCTGTTGCAGCCACTGGTGCCAATGTTTCTATTATTTTTGTTCCACCTGCATTTGCTGCTGATGCAGTAATGGAAGCTGCTGAAGGCGGCATTAAGGTTATTGTGTGTATTACCGAAGGCATTCCGGTTAAAGATATGATGATGGCCAAAGAATACCTGAAAGGTCACGATTGCAGGCTTATCGGACCCAATTGTCCGGGAATTATCACTCCGGGCGAAGCCAAAATTGGGATTATGCCGGGCTTTATCCATCAAAAGGGCAGGGTTGGTATTGTCAGCCGTTCGGGCACCTTAACCTACGAAGCCGTTGATCAGCTTACCAAAGCAGGTCTGGGTCAGACCACTGCCATTGGTATTGGCGGCGATCCGATTATTGGCACTACCACGCGCGATGCAGTTGAACTGTTTATGGCCGATCCTGAAACCGAAGGTATTGTAATGATTGGCGAAATTGGTGGCGGTATGGAAGCTGAAGCTGGTTACTGGATAAAAGAAAATGGGACCAAACCTGTGGTGAGCTTTATTGCCGGTGCCACTGCTCCTAAAGGACGAACCATGGGACACGCCGGTGCTATTGTTGGTGGCGAAAGTGATACGGCCGAAGCCAAAAAGGAGATTTTACGCAATTGTGGCGTGCATGTGGTTGATTCTCCTGCCGAAATTGGTGCTAAAATGCTTGAACTATTGGGGAAATAACTTAATTCCCTTTGTTGATATAAAAGCCACATTTTTTGATGTGGTTTTTTTTTATCTGGAGTAATGCAACAGTTGTAATCTCTGATTTTTATATTGGTTGAGCCGCCAGGCATATGACAACCGGATGGTCGCAGTGTGTCCTTTCAGAAAAAAACGGTCGTTTAGTGTGTAATCAACCACATGGTAACGTCCCTGAATGCCAATCCATGAGCTTTGGTTAATGGCCAGCCTGTAACCGCCGCCGATATTGAAATTGAAGCTGTTGGCCGATGAGGCTTTCAGATCGTAGTCTGTATCTTCTTCAAACATATCGAACCCATCGAAAGCTACACCCATGGTGTAAAACAATTCGTGGGCCGGAAGCTGAATGAGGTCACGGGCATATTCAAAACCAATATATCCTCCGAAAAAGTGATTGGTGAGCAAGGTTTCACCATTTTTTGTTCGTTTGGCCTGATAGTATTCGGGTGTATTCAAAAATTTAAAGTCAACCATCAGGCTGTATTCGTTTTTGTTTGATTTTACCCCAAGTCCGAACCCTATCAGTGGATGCACTCCCATTGCTGATAGTTTACCCGTTGGTATCCATAAACCAGTGTACAGATGGTATACCAGCTCGGGAATCCTGAGGGCATTCATCACCAGACTGTCGTAAATTCGGCCAGGAGCAGTGCTTTTATAAGGCTCAGCCTTGAGCAAACGGAAGACTGTATCACATTGGCCCGAGTAAAATAAGCTTAACAGGTATCCGGCCGTTCCGGGCTCATATTCGTGAATGAGTGAAGTGGCCAATTCAGAAGTCCATGTGTCGAACCGCTTCCCTAAGGGCACATAGTCGTAATTCTGACTGAGAAAGGAATGCTGTTGTTGTTTTTTGCTCCTGATTAACTCATTCCGGTAGTTAAAAATCAACAGATTGTTAAAGTAGTAATCAGTGACCATATAGTCTGTATAATCGTGCATGGCCAGGGCCAGCATCATGTTTGCCCTGGAAACCGGTTCGGTATATCCGCATTTTTTCGACCAATAGTCTAAAATTATGCTGCACGAGTCCATGTTGTTGTTTTCAAAATAGTGGACGATATAGCCGGCGCTGTTTTCACTGATGTCTTCACAACTTATCTGTCGTGAAACCAGTTTCGAGTCGAGCTCTTCTTGTGCAAACAATGTTTGTGATAAGCATTGAATCAGCGTAACAAAAATCGCTGACAGGTAAAGCTGGTGTTTCATCTCAGATTTTTCAGGTTATGTGATTAAAAAACAATCAAATAATTGGGTAGACCTCTGTATGTAAATGTTTTACAAAATTATTCAGTTGCAGCGTGCCGGGCTGTTGATTGCCCATTAACCACGCCTCTACGGGCTTTTTTTCGCGACTGTAAGCTGGTTGAATATACTGTTTACTTAGAATGTGGAAGCCGTTTTTTTCATAAAAACGAATTCGTTTTACGGCTTCTGTACTGTCAGGTAGTTCAACCTCAAGAATGACGGGCAGGGTTTGTTTATGCAGTATTTTTTGCAAGGCAAGGCTGCCGGTTCCAGCAGATCTCATCTCAGGAAAAATGGCAAAATGCTCAATAAAGGCGAATTGGCTGAAATTCCAACATGTTATAAAACCTGCCAGGTTTTTGTTCAGGCTGATGGTATAGAATGAAAAGGCCTGTTGGGCAAGCAGTGCCGTCAATGCATCTGTGGGCCGGCGTTCATCAGGAGGGAAGGCCTGATGATACAGCTCCAGGCATCTGATAAAGTCAGGGTGTGCAGATGAATTGGTCTTTGTCAGGCTGAGATAATTTATCATTTCATTTCAACTGAGCCAGTGTGTGCACTTATTCAAATACCGCTATTCCGCTGAATAGAAAAAAGCCGTTTCATCATTAGAGCCGGACTTTTTGGGCAAATTACTGTTTAAAGCTGACTGTAAATTATTTTTTACGCATTCTTCCGGGCAATGCGGCTTCCTGAAATTCATAAGCACCAATGTCGGGGGCGTTATCGTTCAGCCGGCTGTGGCCATCAATGTCAACCGAAAGATTGATAAAAGCATCGTTCAAAACAGTTGCAGAGCCCTTGTCAATAACAGCTGAAATGAGCGTATCAGGTTGAAATTTGGCCAGTTCAGGGTCGGTAAACCAGGGGTCTTCGTTTTTTAAACAATTGGTTATCAATGGATAATCGGCAAAGTTGAGTTTGGTTTTAAGCAGGCAGTTTTCGAAGCTGTAATTGAAAACACCACCAGAGCTATGCTGGTCAAGCTGGATTTCTTCGTCTTTATCGCCATAGATAATACAATTGCCGAAGTAAGCTTTTTCAAGAGGTCTGAGATGCACATTGTAGGCAGTGTCGAAATAGTAATTGTTGAGCAGCAAGGCTGTTTCTCTGCGATAAGAGTTGTTCCAGAAATTGCCGATAGTGCAGTGTCTGAAATCGTAGTTTCCGCCGAGGCTAAGCATAACTGAACGGCCGCCGCAGTTGCCAATTACACAGTTAGCCGCTTCAATGGAGGTGCCTTGCCCCAGAATGCCGGCTCCGCTCATGTTGTAAATCAGCGTGTTGGATAAGCGCAGGGTAGGGTTTGCTGAATTTCCGGTGGTGTCGGCATGTATGCCCACTTCACCGTTACGGATGATGGCATAATTGATTTCGTTGTTGATACTGCCGGCATAAAGCCAGATTCTGCCCCACTGGCCGGGAATATCCTTGTAGTAATCTTCCAGCCTGTCGCCTTCAAAAATGACAGGGTTTTCTTTGGTTCCGTTAACTTTAAGCGAAGCATCACGGTATATGAGCAAAATTGCGCCGCTGTGAAAATGCACACGGGCACCGGCTTCCACCGTGAGGGTGTATAGTGAATCAACAGCCAGATATCCGTAAATTACATGAGGTTTATCTGCAGTAAAAATGTAGTCGCTGCCAATAATTCCATTTTTATAAAAATAGGCGTCCTGACCCCAGGCAATAAGTTTAACATCCTGCAAATTGGAGTTGGTTGAAAATACCAGGCTGTCGGTTTGAACCAATGGTGAATTGGCCTGATTGGGATCAATGGTTACCTTCACAAACACAAATGCACTGTCTTTGCCGGCAATCTCCAGGTCATTGACTTCAATCCCTGCATTGCCGTCGACATTAAACCTGAATGGCGATTGATTTCCCCGTGCCAGTCTGATGGAACTGATGATAATTTTATCGTCAGACGGGTTGTAAATAAGAAACGATTGCGTAGCAGATCCCACACTGGTAAATACGGTGTCGAATAATACGGTATCGGCCGAAAAGGATAGCTTAAGCGATGGGTTGGTGTCAATTTTATCTTCTTTGATACACGATGTGCCGGAGAAAATCATGGCTATTGATGCACCAAAAAAGAGAAACAGAAGCAGCTTATTTTTCATCTTGGATATTATTGGGTCAAAGATAGGTATTCCGCTTATATTACGGGTATGCTTGCATTTTATTGTTTCAATCATTGTGCAGTTCTTCTGTTTTGTTTATGCCTGCCTTTTATTGCCGGGCACATGGGCAGGCCAATCGCGCGGGCAGTTTTGTTTGCTTTCGTCATGTTGTTGTTATTTTCATCACCTTTGTTCAGTATGGTCAAATAGCAATGAATGAAGGCCTTAAGGCTGATAATGTATAGCATTGGCGTGGCTTCAGAACAGGCAGATTCAAAAGAAGTAATTTTTTTTGTTAAACGACTTAGTCTGTTTTAGTTTTTTAATTTACTTTACCATGGGTTTAACGACATCCGGTTATTTGATCTTCAGATGAAATATTGGCCAACGGATAATGATGTCTGAGGCATTCGCTTTGGGTTGGATAAGGTTAAGATTTTGAATGATTTCGAAGCAGAAAATGATTTCAGCGTAACACTTTTTATGCAAAAGGGATAATGGGAGAAACAAACAATCTGAGAAGTAGTAAAAAAAATATGTCGGTAACTGCAGAGGAATTGCAGTTGAAGCTGGAGGAAATGCAATTGAAAATTGCACAGCTTGAAGGACAAAATGAAGAACTCAGAAAGCTGTTTGAGACAAGTAATACTGAGAGCGGAAGGTTTAATTCAGAGCTTTTGATTGAAAATGCCCCTGACGGCATTACATTAATTACGGAGGAAGGTAAGATTAAATATGCCAGCCCGTCAGCGCGCCGCATTTTTGGCTATGATTCAACGCAGATAACCAGTATTGATACACTGGAAAGTACGCATCCTGAAGATTTGCCTCATGTGTTGGAAGCATTGGTGGCTATTATGAACGATCCATCACTTATCAGGGTGGTTGATTACCGTTTTAAATCAAGCGATGGCAGCTGGAAATGGATTGAAAGTACTTTGACCAATAAACTGAATACCCCCGGCCTTGAATCTATTGTTTTTAATTTCAGAGAAATAACCAAAAGAAAAAATGCTGAGCAGGCGTTAAGGGTGAGTGAAGAAAAATTCAGGATGCTGCTGGATCTTGCTACAGATGCTTTTTTTCAGGGAGATACCCAAGGAAACCTGATTACAGTGAACAATAAGGCTTGCGAGCTTACGGGCTATAGCAAAGCGGAGTTGCTAGGTTTCAATATCAGTAAGCTTTTTTCAAAGGATGAACTTCAGAAAAATCCTTTAATGTACGAAAGGCTTCTTGCCGGTGAAACAGTAAGAAATGAAAGGCAGATAATAAGAAAAGACAAGACACAGGTTACCATTGAAATGAACTCACGGGCAATGCCTGATGGAACTTTTCAAACCTTTGTAAGAGATATTACCGAAAGGAAAAAAATTGAAGAAGAACTTGAGCGGGAGCGCAGGTTTTTTGAACAGGTATTTGAACAATCATCAACCAGTACCCAGATTTTAGACCCCGATGGATGGTGCTTAAGGGTGAATCCTAAGTTTTGTGAAATGCTGGGGGTTGCTGCTGAGGATATTGAAGGCAAGAAAAACAATATTTTCAGAGAAGGAAAAGTATTCCTTGATGGAAATGAAGATCAACTCAGAAATGTATTTAACAATCATTGCATTGAAGAGTGGGAGATTTTTTTTGATATAGGTTTGGAGGCCCGTAAACTAAACCTTAAATGCAGTTCTGATAAGCAGGCCTGGTTTGTCAATAAAGCTTATCCTATTCTGGATAAAGATGGGAAGTTGCTTAATGTGATTATTCAGCATGAAGATATTTCGGAACGCAAACAGGCCGAAGAGGCCCTGAGGCTCAAGGAAGAGCAATTGCTTTCGGTGATCAACGGAACCCAGGATATCATCTGCTTTAAAGACGGTAGTGGCCGGTGGTTGCAGGCCAATCAGGCCGACCTCGAATTGTTTGAATTAACAGATGTTGATTATTACCTGAAAAAAGATTCAGAACTGGCTGAATTTACGCATAAAGCATACTATGAGGCTTTTATGAATTGTGAGAAATCCGATGAACAGGCATGGGCAAAGGGCTCTGTACTGATTCAGGATGAATATATTCCCGATGCCAAAGGCAATATCAGAATATTTGAAACCATTAAAACACCTTTGTTCAACAGTGATGGTAGCCGTAAAGGCTTAGTGGTGTTCGGCCGAGATGTGTCTGCTACAAAAAAGGCCATTGAGGCGCTGAAAGAAAGTGAAGATAAATTTCGCACCCTGGCCGAGTCGGCTCCATATGCCATTATGATTTATCAGGACGACCACTGGGTTTATGCCAATCCGGCCGGAGAGCGCATTACGGGTTATTCAGCCGAGGAACTGAATCAAATGAATTTCTGGAATATTGCTGCCGATGATTACCGCGAAATGGTGAAAGAAAGAGGTCAAAAGCGGCAAACCGGCATTTCAACTACTCCATCATATGAGTTTAAAATCCGTACAAAAATCGGCGAAGAAAAATGGGTGTTCCTGAGCGGACGATCCCTGCTTTTTAACGGGAAAATGGGTGGCTTGATTTCAGCCGTTGATATTACTGACCGCAAACTGGCCGAAGATGCAGTTCATCGCGAAAGACGCCTGCTGCGAACCCTGATTGATAATTTGCCCGATACCATTTATTTTAAAGATAATGATTGCCGCAAAATTGTAGCCAACCGGGCCGACCTGAAGTTTTTGGGAATCCCGGATGAGTCAATGGCTTTGGGTAAGACAGATATCGATTTATTCGGTGTTGAGAAAGGAACCCGCGGACACGAAGATGATTTAAAAGTGATTCAATCGGGGCAGCCTTTGATCGACAGCGAAAATGATGTAACCGATGCCGAAGGCCGGCCGCGATGGCTGCTTACGTCAAAAATTCCACTGTTTGATGAACAGGGCGAAGTAAACGGACTGGTGGGTATTGGTCATGATATTACCGAACGTCGCCGGGCTGAAAAAATCCAAAGGGTTTTATTTCAGATTTCTAACGCAGTGCTGATTACCAATGACTTGGAGCAACTCTTCAAAATTATCTGGGAGCAATTAAGCACATTGGTCGATACAACCAACTTCTTTATCGCCTTCTACGATGAAGAAACGGATATGTTAACTACTCCGTTTTTTAAAGATGAGAAGGATGTTTCGGAGCCCTGGCCTGCCGAAAAATCGGCTACCGGTTATGTGATTAAAAACAAAAAATCGCTCCTGGCTGATATGGAGACTTTTGGAAAGCTCGAAAAAGAAGGGGTAATTATGTCATACGGACAGGATTGCCAGATTTGGCTGGGCGTTCCTTTGCTGGTAAATGATAAGGCCATTGGGGCAATTGTAGTGCAGAGCTATAATAATCCTCAGGCTTATTCACAAAAAGATGTTGAAATGCTTGAATTTATTTCTCATCAGATAAGCCTTTCCATTCAGAGAAAAATGACAGAGCAGGATTTGCTGGTTGCTTTGGCCAAGGCAGAGGAAAGTGATCGACTGAAAACTGCATTTCTGAACAATATGTCTCACGAAATCAGAACTCCCCTGAATGGAATCCTGGGTTTTACCAGTCTTTTAAACGACCCTGATATTGATGCTGATGAACAACAATATTTCCATCGTATCATTGAACAGAATGGTCAGCAGTTGCTCTCCATTATCAACGATATCATAAATATTGCCACCATTGAAGCTGGTCAGGAAAAAGTTAGATCGGTTGCCGTAGACGTTAACGCCATGCTTGACCTGATGTTTACACAGTTTAAAATACAAAGTGCATCCAAACAATTGATGCTGAATTTTAAAACATTGCTGAGTAATGACGAAGCTATTATCAAAACAGATGAAACCAAGCTTATGCAAATAATGACAAATCTGATTGGGAATGCCCTGAAGTTTACTGATAAGGGCGTGGTTGAATTTGGTGTGAGCAGGCAGAAACAGATGCTCGAATTTTATGTTTCCGATACAGGAATTGGCATCGCTCCTGAGCTTCATAATGTGATTTTTGAAAGATTCAGGCAGGCCAATAGCAGCCTTACCAAGGAATATGGCGGTAACGGACTGGGCCTGGCTATCACCAAAGCCTATGTAAACCTGCTTGGTGGCGAAATCTGGCTTGAGTCTTCGGCAGGCAAAGGTTCAACTTTTTATTTTTCCATTCCTTACGAACCTGTTTCACCCAAAACAGAGGGCCCTGCCGAATCTACCGAACAGGCAATCTCAGTATCGGGTCATCATGGAAGAGAAAAAACGCTGCTTGTTGCGGAAGATGTGTACGCAAATTATCAGCTGCTCGAAGCCATTCTGAAAAGAAAGAATTATCACATTATTCATGTTGAAAATGGTATAGAAGCCATTGAAGCCTGTAAAAATAATCCTGAAATTGATTTGGTGCTGATGGATATGAAAATGCCTGAAATGGACGGGTATCAGGCCACTTCCATTATTAAGATTATGCGCCCGCATCTTCCGGTGGTTGCTGTTACTGCTTATGCGCTGGGCGGCGATAAGGAAAAAGCACTCAATGCCGGTTGTGATGATTATATAACCAAGCCTGTTAAGGCCGCAAATCTGCTCGAAATACTTGACAGATACCTGCACGAAGCCGATGTGTAATGGATGACTGCCGCTGAAATTGGCGCGCTTAAAACAGGACAGCCTGTTTTTACCGTAAAAGAACCCGCCGGCCTGGCGTAAAGCTTTTATTTTTCAGTATAATGCTCACGGGTTTCCACCGGAGGGAGATCCTTCTTATTCATCTGCATTTGCAATACATCTACCAGCAGCGAAAAAGCCATAGAGAAATAGATATATCCCTTCGGAATTTCAATGCCAAAACCTTCGCTCATCAGTGAAAACCCTATAAGTAGCAGAAAGGCCAATGCCAGCATTTTGAAAGCTGGATGGGTATTTACAAATTTGCTGATGGGCTCTGCAGCAAACAACATAATGCCTACCGAAATAATGACTGCCGCAAACATTACCCACAAATGCCTGGCCATACCAACAGCTGTAATGATGGAGTCAAGTGAGAAAACCATGTCCATGATCAAAATCTGAATCAGTATATTGGCAAATGTTATTTTTCTGATATTGCTCGAAATGTCGCCGTGTTCGCCCTCCATTTTGTGGTAAATTTCAGAGGTGCTTTTGAAAAGAAGAAATAGTCCGCCGCCAATCAGTATCAGATCTTTGCCTGAAAATCCATGTCCGAAAAGGGTGAACAATTCGTTTTTCAGTTGCATAATTACAGTGATAACCGATAAAAGTCCCAAACGCAGAAACATGGCAAGTATGAGTCCCCACCGCCTGGCTTTTTTTTGCTGTTCATGTGGTAGTTTTCCCGAAAGGATGGATAGAAATACAATATTGTCGATTCCCAGTACTATTTCAAGCAGTACCAGCGTGAGCAGTGATAAGATTATTTCAACAGCCATATCAATTGATTATCAATAAGAGAAATATGACTTATAACCTCATAAGTCATCGTCATGTAACCGGATGCAAAGATAGAGCGGTTGCTGAATTATTTCAGACAGGAATCGTAAATAAACTTCGCCATTTCTTTCGTATTACAAGGCCGGCCAGATTTTGAATACATGATGGACTTGTTCTAACAATAAGTCTTTGAAGCTAATGCATGGCGGTATGAAATCGTTGGGGATTGAGGGCTACAAACCTGTTCAGTTACTCCGATCTTGATGTGGGATAGAATGTACAAATAACTACTTAAACCCCAGTATTTTATATTGTTTGTTGCCAACAGACCTTTATTAATTCCTGTTATTTTTTTTCAATTTGCTACATCGCTCCTTGTCTGCCGTGGGTTGGGACAGATACACTCTTTGAAAAGTTTTAGCTTCGCTGATTTTTGCTACGCTCGGCATAGCTCAACCAGTTTGACTCTGCTCTCACTTATGGCAAAAATTGGTCGTGCGGTTGGCTTTTTGAGCGACCTGGTAATCCCGAACAAAAATCGGGTCAAGTTGTGTGTAGTTGTGAAGCGTGGGCTGTATGTTTCATTATTCCAGTCATTATGCAACTTTCTGTTTGTAAAGATGTTCCTGAAATTCTATAAACAGTCTGCTTATGTTTGCAACGTTTCCTAAAATTTCTTTGGCATCTTCTAATGATTGGTATTTGTTTGTCAGTAAGATTGGGAGTTTCTCCTGGTCGAGTTCGTCTACTCCTGTTTCAATGTATTTGCTCAATACGAAAGTGATAAACTCTTTTTGCTTTTCGTTGAGTAGGGCAAAAATTGTCGCTTCGGCTGCTTTGGCTCTGGCTTCTCTGGTCATTGCGATATAGTCACCATTGAAAACGTATTCCAATACATCGTACAAGTCGCTTTTTTCCATATCTACCAACTTTTGCAAAGTCAGTAAATCGTCTTTGGGAAATCCTGCTGCATCTAAATTTTCTAATAAAATTCTTCGGGTTATCGGACTGCTCCAAAGTTTTCGTAATTCTTCTTCGTCTTTGAAAAGTTTAGGTAATTCACCAAACAGATTATTTAAAAATTCTTCTGCTGATATGGGTTTGCCGTCTGCACTCCAAAACGAAGTGGAAACCATGTGTTTGATTTCTCTTTCTTTACCGTTTCGCAGTTTGATTTTTACTTTCTTCTTGCATACGCAAGGACTTTGACCACATTTGTAACAAGGTGGTGGCGGTTCACTTATACAAATACAAGGTCTTTGACCACAAATCGGACAAGGTTTTGGTGGTTGTTTCTCGCAAATGCAAGGATTTTGACCGCAAATTTTACAAGGTTCTTCTTCTATTGGTTCACCGTCCCATTCAGGGTCTGAAAAGTGTTTGTAGGCATCTACAAAGTCGTAAATGGTAAAAAATTCTTTGCCGTCAAACAAACGTGTGCCACGTCCAACGATTTGTTTAAACTCAATCATTGAATTGACAGGGCGAAGCAAAACGATGTTACGAATGTTCCGTGCATCAACACCTGTGGAAAGTTTCTGTGAAGTTGTAAGTATGGTTGGCAATGTTTTTTCATTATCCTGAAATTCACGTAACAATCTTTCGCCTTCTTCTCCGTCATTTGCGGTTACACGAACACAATAAAAAGGGTCTTTGCTTTTGGCATTTTGGTTTACCAAATCTCTAACCAATGCAGCATGTGCTTGATTAGCACAGAAAATAATTGCCTTTTCGTTTTGGTTGGCTTCATCTAAAAAGATGTTTACTCGTTTGGCTTCCCGTTCTACAATTTCAATCGTGCGGTTAAAGTCTTTTTCTTCGTAAAGTTTACCTTCTTCAATTTCTCCTTCCACAATGGTATCATCCGAAGTATAGCGGTAATCATCTAAAGTTGTTTTGATACGTTTTACTTTGAATGGCGTTAAGAAACCGTCATTGATACCTTCTTTCAGTGAATAGATATAAACAGGTTCGCCAAAGTAACGGTAAGTGTCAACATTGTCTTTTCGTTTGGGTGTAGCGGTTAAACCTAATTGCACTGCGGGACTGAAATATTCTAAAATACCCCGCCAATTGCTTTCGTCATTTGCTCCGCCACGGTGGCACTCGTCAATGATGATAAAATCGAAATAATCGGCTGGATATTCGCCAAAGTAGGGTGCAGGTTTTTCTTCTGCATCTGTGCCACTCATAAAGGTTTGAAAAATGGTAAAGAAAATGCTGCCGTTGGTTGGCACTTTACCGTTTTTCTTAATCTCGTTGGGTTTTATCCGCACCAAAGCATCTTCTGGAAATGCCGAAAATGAATTGTAGGCTTGGTCTGCTAAAATATTTCTATCGGCTAAAAATAAAATTCTCGGTCTGCGGTTGCCGTCTCTATTTAAATTCCAACGAGTTTGAAACAGTTTCCAAGCGATTTGAAAAGCAATTGCCGTTTTTCCTGTGCCTGTTGCAAGGGTTAGCAAAATTCTGTCTTTGCTTTGGGCAATGGCTTCAACGGTTCTTTGAACGGCTATTTCCTGATAATATCTTAACTGCCAACTTCCGCTTTTATCTTCAAACGGCACATTGGCAAATTGTTCTCTCCAGTTGTTTTGCTCGGCAAATGTTTTATTCCAAAGTTGTTCGGGGCTTAAAAAGTCTGTTACTAAACTTTCTTCGCCTGTCTTCATGCAGATTTGGTAAATGGCTTTGCCGTTGGTGCTGTAAGTGGTTTCTAATTGAAGTTTTTGGGCGTATTTTTTCGCTTGCATTACGCCTTCGCCAACTTCCTGTTCATCACTTTTGGCTTCTACAATCGCCAATTTGATGCCTTTGTAAACCAATACATAATCGGCAATTTCTTTTTTACCACGCCCACCGCCTGTTTGTATTTTCCCTTGCGTTATGTGATATTCACGAAGGACTTTAGAGCATTCCACAACGCCCCAACCACAAGCCTTTAGCTTTGGGTCTATGAGTTCTGCTCTTGTTTCTGCTTCGTTCATTTTCTTAATATTTTAGCTTCCAAGCCAATCGATTATTGGTTGAACAAAATCAGGGATTGGAATTGTTTCTTCTTGTGCCATCAGTCTGGCTCTTAAAGTTTTATTTCTGCCAAAATTTTGGCAATGCTCTTGGTATATTTTTTCGGTATAGAATTTTTTACATTCATCTTCATAGTTCTTTTCAAATACAAATACCTGAACACCCTTTGCTGCATATGAATTTAGAAGCTCGTTATATTTTGCTTCTTCGTCTTTTTCATCTTTTTTGAAGTCTGAACTATCTGTATCGTAAACTAAGCCGACTGGTATTTCAAAAGAAATGGCTAACTCAACAAAGTCAATCAAATTTCTTTTTCCACCAACTTCAATGATTGTGCTACCAAAACCATCAAAATCAATTCCCATTCGTTTTGCAAATTCTGGGAAAGCCATTTTTTCTGTATCGCCTTCAACTATAAGTAGTTTTCTTGCAAAGAACATTTCATTCCGTTCAGGGTCTAATTCTTTTCTAAACTTATTCCTAAGAGCATCACTTGTTTTAAGAGTTGATTTTTTTATGTGTGTACCATTATTGTTTTTTGAAACAATTACAATTTCATTGAACTCGGGAATTGTAACAAAATGTGGTGAATGAGTAATGTAAATTACTTGGTTAGTTTCACCAATTTGTCTGATAGTTTTATAAAGAGAGCGTTGCATTTGCGGATGCAAATACATTTCAGGTTCTTCGATTAAAAATAATGCACCTTGCTTTTTTCTGTCTTCAAATGCTTTAAGAATAGCCAATACTATTGCATTTTGAAAACCTGCTCCTAATTCTGTTGCATTAATGTTGTATTCGTGCTCCTTAACGTAAATTTCTAACGACTTGTAAAATTCAAGTGAACTTAATGGATTAAAGTATAAATCGAGTTTGTCTGTTTCGGTTTCAGGATTAAATCCGAGTTGTTTAAGGGCATTATCTTTTATTGCTTTTTCAAGAGCAAGAAATTCATCTGTTCTTAAAGTTCTTATTGCTTCATCAATGGCTTGCTTGAATCTTTCAATTCGTGGTAACATTTTCCCGCTTCCTTCCTTTCCAACTTCAATAAGGTTTTCGGGATTTTCAAAATCTTCATTTATATCTTTCATCAATGTGCCAAGTATAGAATTTCTGCTACTCGGAAGTTGATTTTTTAAATTTCTATCAGTGCCAATAAAAATAACTGGAAATGCTTCTTGGAGTTCTTGCGGAATTGTTGTTAAGGGAACCATTTGTGGCTGCTCACCTTTTTTTGGTCTTGATTTAAAACCGAATACTGGTTTGTCATTGAGTTGCAAACATTGTTTCTCTAATCTTCTCTCTCCTGAATTTTCACCCTTTTTGTATCGGGTATAAAAAAATCTGACTTTGGGAATTTCAACAGGAATACCTACGAATTGCTCATATTGAAATGGCTCATCAAACTCAAAATCAATTACAATATCTGTGTCGTAATCTTCATTGTAAACATCATTTTCAAAGAAGGTGTTTTTGGTTACCCAATCTCTGCCAAGAACTCTATAAATAGCACTCAGTATGTTACTTTTACCACAGTTGTTAGCACCAATCAAAGCATTAACCTGTTCAAGATTTAACTCCAAAGGTTCTTTTATTGAACGAAAACCTTGTATGCATACTTTTCTAATTCTCATACTGCCAATGCTTTTTCAGTTTTCATTTCCCCTGCAAATGCTTTTTGTAGGATTGATTTTTTTAGTTCTTCTAAGTCAGTAAGTTTCTTTTGGTAGATTGATTCCAATTTTTGGGATTCGTTGTAAATCGCATCAAGTTGTTGAACAATCTCTAATTGCTTTGCTATCGGGGGAAAAGATACAATCACATCATCAAGCATATACCTTGTTATTTGGTTTATCATTGTGTTTTCTCCACCACTTATTTGTTTTTTAAAGTCTAATGATTTGAAGAACCATAGTAAGTATGGGTTGTATTCGCTACGGATTATCATCATAAATGTTCCGAAAGTCATTTGTTCGGGTAGATTAACTATTGGAGCAGTCTTGCCTACCAATCTTTTACTACCATTTCGACTGCACATTAAAATATCCCCATCTCTAACAATGATTTTCTCTTTCACAGCAGAAGTCACACGAACAATGTCGGTAAAGTCTAATTTGTCATCTTGAATATTGGATGAACGCAAAACAATTATACCCTTATCGCTTACATCTTTAGGGGAATATGTTAATCCATTAAAATATTCAGCAACGTCTTTTAATTTCTTTTCTTCCCATCCTTCTTCTTTGTTGGTGAAATATTTGTGCAAAAAAACATCTAAAAGTTCTTTGGCGTTGTTGAGGTTTTGTTCGGCATTGGCTTTTGCCTTGGCTATGGCGGCAAAGGCTTCATCTAAAATGGAAACAATGCGTTTTTGTTCGGGAAGAGATGGAAGGGGGATTTCAATTTGCTTTAAAATAGCAACAGAGGCAACATTCTGAATTGCTGCACCACCTGAATATTCTTTCAAACTCTCTTGAAAGCTTTCACTTTGCATCCATAATTTTAAAAATACAGTTGATATTTTTTAGATGGAGTAAGTTTAATAATGCCTGATTGATAATTCTTTTTTGATATTTTCAGGAACAATAGCAATTTTACCCATTTCCCAGAACAGCTCATAATTATATCACCCGAGTTTAATTCAAAGCGTTTCATTTCATTGAATCACTTTTTTTTTTCATCAATGAAATATCTTATATCATCAAACAGGATCGTAAATAGCGTGTTGCTGTTCATAAACTGCGTAAACCTTCGGGCTTGTAAAATTATTTTTTTCAAACTACCGCCAAATGGTCCACGCACAAAACCACATATATCACCTAATTTTTTTCTCTCAACCTTTTTTCATATCAGTTTAAAATTGAGTTTAAAATTTCAGCACTTTCTTCGTCCAATGCTTTAATTTCTTCCAAAATGGCTTGCGGTTGGCGAAGAGCTGCTTCTTTTTTTTTTGTTGGGTTTTTTAACGCTCAGGTCAAAAGTACTTTGGTCAATGTCTTTGATGTTTACTGTCCATGAGTTTTCACTATCGGCAAAGGTTTTTTGCAGTGCTATAAATTCTGCCAAATCGTTTACATTGAGCGGATTGGTCTTGCCCAAATTGCGGTCGAGGTTCAACTGGTAAAACCAAAGCTTTTGCGTGGGTTTGCCTTTTTCAAAAAATAACACTACGGTTTTTACTCCTGCACCGGTAAATGTTCCACCCGGCAAATCCAAAACGGTGTGCAGATTGCAGTTTTCCAACAAAGTTTTGCGTATGGCAACGGTGGCATTGTCGGTATTGCTCAAAAAAGTGTTTTTAATTACTACACCTGCCTTGCCACCTGCTTTCAAAATTTTAATAAAATGCTGCAAAAAAAGTGAAGCGGTTTCGCCTGTTTTAATCGGGAAGTTTTGTTGCACTTCGGCACGTTCCTTTCCACCAAATGGGGGATTGGCAAGCACTACATCATAACGGTCTTTTTCCTGTATATCGGCAAGGTTTTCGGCAAGTGTGTTGGTGTGTATGATGTTGGGAGCTTCCACGCCGTGCAAAATCATATTCATAATGCCGATGATATACGCCAGCGATTTTTTCTCTTTGCCGTAAAAGGTGCGTTTTTGAAGTATCTCGGTTTCTTTGGTAGAAAGTGATTTACTGTTTTTTAGATAGTCGAACGCTTCACAAAGGAAGCCCGCAGAACCTACTGCACCGTCATAAATTTTGTCGCCAATTTTTGGGGCAACCACTTTTACAATGGTTGTAATGAGCGGTCGGGGTGTGTAATATTCGCCACCGTTTCGCCCTGCATTGCCCATGTTTTTGATTTTGTCTTCGTACAGATGGCTCATTTCGTGCTTTTCTGCATGGGTACGGAAACGCAATTCGTCAATACGATTAATCACTTCACGCAAATTGTAACCGCTTTGTATGCGGTTTTTCAGTTCACTGAAAATCTCGCCAATTTTGTATTCAATGGTGTCGGCACTCTCGGCACTAAGTTTAAACTTTTTGAGGTATGGAAACAGTTTGTTGTTTACAAAGTCGGTGAGGTCATCGCCTGTGAGTGCGTTATGGTCAATTTTTAATGCTCCGTTTCCGTTTGTAATTTTTGGGGCAGCCCAATTATTCCATTGATATTCTTTGTCAATTATGGTAGTGTAGGTTTTACCTGTCAATTCGGCTGCTGTGGCACGGTCACGCTCCAAGTCGTCCAAATATTTCAGGAACAATACCCACGAAGTTTGCTCTACATAATCTAATTCGCTTCCACAACCAGCATCTTTGTGCAATATGTCGTCAATATTCTTAAAAGTTTGTTCAAACATTATTTAATCCTGTCTTAAAATCATTATCAATAAACGCAAATGTACCAATTTCTACTGGTGCGGTGGCAAAAAAACTGCTCTTTTGTCCCGTTGAAAAATCAGGATTCAGTTTTGTGGGTTGGCTGTTTATTATATCGTTTTTCTTCTTTGTCTTTTTGCAGCAAATTTTTCACTGTCGCACGGTCTTACTACGATTGTGTACAACACCCGGCCATGATATTTAAAAATTCATTCAGGCTGATGACTTTGATACCTGTTTCTTTAAATTCTTTGATTTTTTGCTCTTTTATCATCTTGTCATCGGCTACCACCGCCTCGTCGATAACAACTATATTGTAACCCCTGTTTTGCGCAGCCATAATTGTGCTGTTGACACATTTAGCTGCATCCAGGCCCGTAATATACAGCTGGTTGATGCCGTTTTTGATTAAAAAACTGTCAAGCTCCGGATTGCTGAAAGCATCGTTTTTTTGTTTTGAAAAAATATGATTGCCTGAAACATTCAACCGTTTGTCGAGCGCCACACCCTGACTGCCTTTTTTCATGGAACTGTTCAGCAAATTGATGATTACATCGCTTACTTCGCTGCGAATGTAAACGATTGGAATCTCATTACAGGCAGCAGCGGCCGTAATGATGTTGACATTATATATCAGCGAATCGGCAAGTATTTTATAGGCTTCAAGGTTTGAAACCTTACCTGTAATGCCTTCCTGAATGTCAATTACCATGATGGCTGCCCTGGGTTGTGATGTTTGTACAACTGGCCTCCCTTCTGATATTTTACAGGCTTTTTGAGTGAAAACATAAAGATAACCGGCCGTTGCGCCTGCCAATAATATCAGGGATAGGGCAATCCATAATAAAACTTTCTTCATTATCAGGCGTTTGGATAATTGTTGATGTCAGTATTATAGAAATGGACAAGGCCTTACCCTTCGGGCAGTGGGCCAGGACAGGTACTAATATAAGCTATTTTTCTCACAAGTCGGCCATACTGTTACGGATGATGCAGTGCTCATTTGAGGTGACTTCATTTAAATTACCTGAAGAGCATAAATGATTATTTTTCCAGGGCAAACCCGTTTACTTTTCCTTTGTCTACCGCCGGTACACCTTTTGTCATCCATTCAGGTGCAGGAGCACCTTTCAGATAGTGATCAAAAAATTGCATCATTCGTTTGTCAAGGTCCATCATGTTGGCACGTCGGGCAAGGTTGTGTTCATCGCCGTTGTAATTGAGCAGCCATGCCGGTTTTTCAAGTCGGCGTAAGGCTGTAAAAAGTTCGATTCCCTGATACCAGGGAACAGCCCCGTCACCATCGTTTGACATAATCAAAAGCGGAGTTTCAACCTTATCGGCTTTGAAAAGCGGCGAGTTTTCAAGATATAAATCAGGGCGTTCCCAGAGAGTGGCGCCAATGCGACTTTGGCCTTCTTCATATTGAAACTGTCTGACCATGCCTGAACCCCATCTGATTCCTCCGTAAGCACTTGTCATATTGCTTACCGGAGCGCCAGCCATAGCAGCCTTGAATAAATTGGTACGCGTTACCATCCAGGCAGTCTGGTATCCGCCCCAACTCTGTCCCTGAATGCCCATGTGCTGCTGATCAACAAAACCTTTGGCTATCATGGCTTCTGTTCCGCTGATAATGGCATCATAGGCGCTTTGTCCGGGATATCCATCGCGGTAAGCGATATCAGGAATAAAAACAAGATAGCCATTGCTGCTGCAATAGGTGGGGCTGATGATACTGCGCGAAGGTTTGGGCACATAGTGCTGATGAAGCTGGTCGGCATATCTTTCATAAAAGTAAACCAGCATCGGATATTTTTTCTGAGCATCAAAGTTGGCAGGTTTGTAAAGCAGGCCTTCGGCACGTTTTCCATCTGGCATAAGCCAGTTTACCAGTTCAACACTTCCCCAAAGGTAGTTTTTCTGCTGAGGATTAGCGTCTGATATTTTAACTGATGATTGCAGGCTCAGACTGCTGCGCCATAAATTGGGATATTCACTAAAATTCCCCCGTGTATAAATGATGGTGTCGCAGTTTTTTGCTTTTTGAGGCGAAGTGTATTTATACGGGCCTTCTGCCAGGCGGATTGGTTTGCCGGTTTGATGATTGCTGATAAGATAGAATCCTGCGTTTTTGTTTGTTTTATTGAAAGATGACAGAAAAATATCGCCATTGGCAAGACCAACAGGCTCCAAATCCGGCTCAAGGTTAATATATCTAAAAATGGTGTTTTGCTTCCGTCCTTCCTGCATTGTAAGAGATACGGCAGGCTTTTTCCCTTCCGGGTCTAAAGCCCATAAATCAAATTTGTCGTAAACAACAAACTGACGGTCGTTGCTGGTCCATCCTGCGTAGCCTTCGGGGCCGGGCACTGACGGTACATCATGCATAGCATCATAAAAAGCAATGCTATCGCCTGCTGTATGTTTGACAGGCCGGCGGTTTTTCAGATTCATGGTGTACCACAGGCTGTCATTTTTGTTGTACCATGCCAGATATTTTTGCGACGTGCTTAAACTTACAGGGCCATCATGTTTCTGAAGCAACAACTCCCGGTTTCCTGTTTCTGTGTCTATCAGATAAACATCTCGGTAGTTTGCATCTTTCCATGAGGATTCAATTTGGTAGCTTTCTTCATGAAAACCAAGTAAATACCGTCCGTTACCTTTGTAACCGGTACTTGTCTTTTTAATTAAATCATCGGCCAGCTGTAATGTTTTGCCTGTTTTAGGGTGAAAAACAGCAAGATATGTGCGTTTTTTTTCATTTTCGAGCTGTTTAAGTTGCTGAGGTTGAAGCAGCGGGTCCTGCCAGTTCCAAATGTCAACTTTGGCCTTTTCATCATCGGTCAGGGTATCTTTCGGCTCGGGTCGTGGGGTGGGAGCAGCGCCGAAATAGAGACTGCTGCCATCCTGCGAAAAATAAACTTTACCGTTTTCGCCGGGGCAGTATCCCTGGTGTAAATCAGGCGAATTGGTATCAGCCACTGTTAACAGCCTTTGCTGATGGTAATAATTCAGCTTGTAGCGTTTAGCCGTGATGGTATCGCTGCTGTATAAAAAAGCCAGTTGAGCACCGGCGGTGTCAAAAGCAAGGTTGCGGATATAGCCCGGGTTGTCGAATATTTTTTCCTCTTTTTGCGTTTGTGTGTTAAAAATATAAATGGCTGACCTGGCAACAGAGTCATTGTTATAGGATGCAAAAGCCAGAGCCCGGCCATTGTCGCTTAAAATGAAAGAAGTTACTTTGTCCCACGAGTAAATCAAACTATCGGTTGGGTAAACCAGCTTGAGTGTGTAGGTTTCGGTTTTATCTTTCTTTTTGGTTTTATCTATTGGTTTTTTGTCTGATTTTAATGATTTGTTTTCAGTTATACTTACAGTTGAATCAGCCGTTAAAGTGTCCTTCACCACAGTTGGCCTGGGGGTTTCAATCAAAGCTGCCATGCAGTTGCCTGAAAAATCAGGCAAACTGAAAGACTTAAGCCCTGCAAAGCGGAATAATTTGTTGTTAAAAGCCATGATTCCCAATGAATCCTTGGGTAGCTCATCTTTCTTTTTGCCGTCAAGCTTAGCTTTTCTTACAACCTGATAAGGCGGTTTGATTCTGAAGGCTATAAAGCTGTTGTCGGCCGAGAAAACTGATTCAGTGCCCCTGTAAATGGTATCGGTTGTTTGATTTGCATTGTTAAACAGAATTAGTTTACCATCGCCAAGCTGCGGATTTAATTCAAAACTAACCCATTGGCCATCGCTGCTGATTTGAGACCCCTGCAAGTTATTCCAGCTGTCATACGCTTCCTGATGAAGAGGAATTTGTGACTGGGCGTCAGCTTTCAATGTTAATAAATTGTAAATTATGCAGAGGGTTATAAGCGGAAAAAAACAGGTTTTCATGAGCGTTGGTTTTGTAGTTGCGTTAAATCGGTCAGGTAAACATCAAAAAAAAATATCATGACAACCGACCGGAAAAAAAGGTTGACTTCAGCCGGATTTTATAATTCAGAACCACCGGTATTACCTGAAGTTGTGCAGCTTGTTTAGGTATTTGTTTTGTTATAGATTTAATAATCAATGTGTTAAAATACATTAAATGAATGTCGAAAAATAAAGGGAAAGAAATCCTTATACAAGCTACGGCACGAAAATAAAACAAACAGGAATCATTTCAAGTATTTGTGGTCAAATTTTCAGGAAAAAAATAAAGGAAACTGTTTTTTTAAACAACCCGCAAACAAACGTCACGCAGACTTGTTTGATGCTTGAAACTGACCTTAAAAGATTTTTAAGCGATTTGTATCAGGTTAAGCTCATTTCCTAAAACAGATATATTGATGTATATTTGCATCTTCAAAAAAAGAGCAATCAAATTGCCAAAGTTGCTGATATGAGTTATATAAATTTTGATAAAAATCAACTGGTTAATCTTGAGTATAGTTTACCCAAGGAACTATTGAGAACCAGTCGCGAAGGTGCGTATGCCAGCAGCACAATCATCAATTGTAACACCCGGAAATACCATGGATTGCTTGTTGTTCCTCAACCGGCCATTGATGGTGGAAACCATGTATTGTTATCGGCATTTGATGAAACGCTGATTCAACACAATGCTGAGTTTAATCTGGGAATACGTAAATATCAGGGTGAAAATTTTTCGCCCAAGGGGCATAAATATCTGAAAGATTTCACCACCGAACCTATTCCCAAACTTACATATGGGGTTGGAGGTATTGAATTTACCAAAGAGATGCTGTTTTCTCATAAAGACGGGCGCATGATTATCAGGTATACCCTGGTTGATGCACATTCTCCCACAATTATCAGATTCAGGCCATTTCTGGCATACAGAAACATTCATGCCACCAGTAAAGCCAATTATGATGTTGATACAAGTTACGAGGCTATCAACCATGGAATAAAGCTCAGAATGTACAGAGGGTATTCCTTCTTACATATGCAGTTTTCTAAAGAACCTGACTATGTGCATGTGCCTGATTGGTACTACAATGTTGAATACATAAAGGAGAAATCGCGGGGATATGACTTTTTGGAGGATTTATATACACCGGGTTATTTTGAAATGCCCATTGCCAAAGGCGAGAGTATCTATTTTTCTGTTGGAATTGAACCTGTAAACCCTGCATCATTAAAGAAACTTTACAATAGTGAGATAGATCGCCGCGTTCCCCGCAACAGTTTTGAGCATTGCCTTTTGAATGCTGCCCAGCAATTTGTGGTTAAGCGTGGTAAAAAGGTTGAAATTATTGCAGGCTATCCGTGGTTTGGCCGTTGGGGACGCGATACATTTATTGCATTGCCGGGCCTGGCACTGGTTGCCGGCGAATTTAAAGTTGCAAAAGCAGCCATTGACAATATTATTCAGGAAATGCGGGGGCCGCTTTTCCCCAATATGGGTATTGGAGAGTATGCCCAGTATAATGCCGCCGATGCACCCCTTTGGTTCTTCTGGACACTGCAGCAGTATGGTATTTATACAAAAACCACACGCAAAATCTGGAAAGAATATGGCAAGAAACTTAAAACTATTCTGGAAGGTTACCGTGCCGGAACAGCCTATAATATTAAAATGCACGACAATAGTCTGATTTATGCAGGTGAAAACGGGTATGCAGTTACCTGGATGGATGCTGTGGTGGAGGGTAAACCGGTCACTCCGCGTATTGGTTATGCAGTTGAAATCAATGCACTTTGGTATAATGCCATGATGTTTGCCATTGAACTTGCTACCGAAGCTGGTGACGATGAATTTGTGGATGAATGGAAAAATATTGCGGCAGTTTTTCCTCAGGCATTTGTCAATAATTTCTGGGACGACAAACGGGGCTATCTGGCTGATTATACCAATGGTGAATACAAAGACTTTTCAGTCAGACCCAATATGGTTTTTGCTACTTCACTGCCTTACAGCCCGCTGAATGAAGAAATGCGCAATAGCATTCTTGAACGGGTAAAATCAGAATTGCTTACCAAACGCGGACTTCGTTCGCTGGCGCCCAAAAATCCGCTTTACAAAGGCGTTTATACGGGAAATCAAACCCAACGCGATATGGCTTACCACCAGGGCGCAGTTTATCCATGGCTTCTCGGGCATTTTATAGAAGGTTACCTGACCATTCATGGCAAATCAGGGCTGGGGCTGGCTACCGAATTGTATCTGGGATTTAATGAAGTCATGATGGAACATGGTATTGGTACCATTTCTGAAGTTTACGACGGTGACCCGCCTCATAAACCCGGCGGAGCAATTTCACAGGCATGGAGTGTTGCCGAACTGCTCAGGATTAACTGGCTTATCAGGCAGTGCTCTGCCCGTTAGCATGTGATAAATTGGCTTTTTTTATTGTTGATTATAAACCTGAAAAAGAAAAATGAAAGTACTGATGTTTGGTTGGGAGTTTCCTCCTCATATTACCGGTGGACTGGGAACAGCTTGTTTTGGAATGACCAAAGGCCTGTTGAAAAACGGTGTGGAAGTGCTTTTTGTTGTTCCCAAAGCCTATGGTGATGAAAGCGAGGAAGCTGTAAGACTTATCAACGCCAGTGATGTAACCATCGATATCCGCAAATCTGAACATCAGGATTTCTGGAAAAATATTACCTATCTTGAAGTAAATTCAAGCCTGGTGCCCTATGTTGGCCCTGAAGCATTTGACAACCTGGTGGAAACTGGTGAAGCTTACTTTTCGTGGTCTGAAGAATCTATTTTTAATGCACGATACACCTTCTCAGGAAAGTATGGTGCCAATCTGCTTGAGGAAGTCTCGCGTTATGCCCTGGTTGGGGCGCAAATAGCTTCTGAATCGCAGTTCGATCTGATTCATGCACACGATTGGCTCACATACCCCGCCGGAGTAGCTGCTAAAAAAGCCAGCGGTAAACCGCTTGTTGTGCACATGCATGCCACTGAATTCGATCGCTCCGGAGAAAATGTGAACCAACAGGTGTATGATATTGAACGTGCCGGTATGGAAGCTGCCGACAGAGTGATAACAGTGAGCAATCTTACCCGCAATATCGTGATTGAGCGCTACGGGATAGACCCTGATAAGGTAATAACCGTGCACAATGCGGTGGAACCAACCGAACATGCCGATATCAGGCAAATAGAAAAGCATGTTCCCGAAAAAATTGTCACTTTCCTGGGACGCGTTACTTTTCAAAAAGGGCCTGAATACTTTATTGAAGCCGCTTACAAGGTGCTTCAGCGCGATCCCAACGTCAGATTTGTAATGGCTGGAACAGGCGACCTGCTCGAAAAAATGATACGCCGGGTTGCTCAACTTCGCATTGCCACCAAATTCCATTTTACAGGCTTCTTGCGTGGCGAAAATGTTGACCGCATGTTTGCCATGAGTGATGTTTATGTAATGCCTTCAGTGTCAGAGCCGTTCGGTATTTCACCTCTTGAAGCCATGCGCTCCAATGTACCGGTAGTTATTTCCAAACAATCGGGCGTGGCAGAAGTCTTACAACATGCTTTAAAGGTCGATTTCTGGGATATTGATGCAATGGCTGATGCCATTTATGCACTGCTTCAATACAGAAGCCTCTCTTCTGTCTTCTCCAAATATGGTGCCCAGGAAGTTGATAATTTGAAGTGGGAGAATGCCTCCAAGCATATCAAAGATGTTTATGAACAGGTTTACAGGTAATTAATTGGTTAAATAGAAAAATACTTCGGATTATGAGATCAATTTGTTTTTATTTTCAGGTGCATCAACCTTTTCGTCTGAGGACATACAGGTTTTTCGATATAGGTGAAAACCACCGCTATTTCGACGATTACCAGAACAGATCTATCATCAGGCGGGTGTCAGAACGCTCATATATCCCGATGAATAACCTTTTGCTCAGCCTTATTAAAGAATATGGAGCTGCATTTAAAGTCAGTTTCTCCATTTCGGGTATTGCTATTGACCAAATGGAAATGTATGCTCCGGAAGCTCTTGAAAGCTTTAAAAAATTGGCAGCTACCGGCAATGTTGAGTTTCTGGCCGAAACATACGCTCATTCTATGGCTGCTTTGAAAAATCCCGATGAATTCAGATTTCAGGTGAAGAAACATGCCGATCGGATTGAATCGGTTTTTGGCGTTAAACCTACAGCTTTCAGAAATACCGAGTTGATTTATTCCGATCAGATAGGAGCTATGGTGCATGACCTGGGCTTTAATGTATTGCTTACCGAAGGCGCCAAACACATATTGGGATGGAAAAGCCCCAACTTCTTGTATTGCAATGCCATCAATCCTAAACTGAAACTTTTGCTGCGCAATTACCAGCTGAGTGATGACATTGGCTTCAGGTTCTCTAATCAAAACTGGATTGAATGGCCGCTTTCTGCTGAAAAATTTGCCGGCTGGCTCAAAGCCTATGATAAAAATCAACAGGTGGTCAATATTTTTCTTGATTACGAAACTTTTGGTGAGCACCAATGGGCCGAAACCGGTATTTTCGACTTTATGAAAGCTCTGCCACGACAGATATTTGCAACCACAGATTTTACTTTTTCAACTCCAACTGAAATTGCTAACCGATTGCAGCCTGTTTCAGCAGTAAATGTGCCACATGCCATTTCATGGGCCGATGAAGAGCGCGATTTAACTGCATGGCTGGGTAACGAAATGCAGGATGAAGCCTTCGATAGCCTGTATCATTTGGCTGATAAAGTCAATAAGTCTGATAATAAAGATATTCAGAAAGATTGGCTGTACCTGCAATCCTCCGACCATTTTTACTATATGTGTACAAAATGGTTTTCAGATGGTGCTGTTCATAATTATTTTAATCCTTACAGCACTCCCTATGAGGCGTTTATTAATTATATGAACGTGCTTTCCGATTTTATTGGCCGGGTTGAGAACAACCAGGAGAAGAAAACGCAACCTGTAGCTGAACTCAATATTCCGGATCCTTCAAAACTTACCAGGAAAATTCAGGAAGTAACCCCTCAACCGGATGATGCCGATGAAAATGAAACCGGTAACTTTGAAGTCTTATTCAGCCTGTCGAAAAAAGAACTCAAACATGCTCTCGGGCAGATAGATATGAAAAACCTGGCTTATGCTCTTTTTAACAGGGCAGAAGAAGAGGTTGAACAACTCCGCAAAAACCTTCCGGTTGCCTACCGAAACGAACTTGCAAAAGCTTTGCAGGCACTGAAAAAACCACGGAAGTCGGTTATTGACGCTCATCAGAAAAAGATTTCAGAGTTGCTTCAGACTTTGTTTAAACATTGATTATCATGATGCTAAGTCAATTTTGACTTTTGAATTCATTCACCACCAGACTAAAGGGTAAAAAATCAAGAACACTTGTTCTCAAGTGTTTCTATTGTTCAATTTTACAATAAATGAAATGACTGAAAATAAAATAATTAAGCCTGACTATATATTTGAAACCAGCTGGGAAATCTGCAATAAAGTCGGCGGAATCTATACGGTGGTTTCTACAAAGGCTCCGGGAGTTCAAAAGGAATTTGAAGACAACTATATACTGATTGGTCCTGATGTCTGGAAAGAAACCAATCAGAATCCTGATTTCAAGGAAGATAAGTTTATTTACAGATCGTGGCGCGAGCATGCTGAAACAAACGGACTCCATATCAGAATCGGAAGATGGAATATTGAAAGTAGTCCGATTGTTGTTCTGGTTGATTTTACTCCGTACATTCAGATTAAAGATAAAATCTTTACTGATTTTTGGGAAAAATTTAAACTGGATTCTATTTCCGGACAATGGGATTATGTTGAACCTGTGTTATTTGGATATGCTGCCGGTAAAGTAATCGAAAGCTTTTATGAGTTTAATCTCACGGCTCACGATAGGATAATTGCTCATTTTCACGAATGGATGACCGGGGCAGGTGTATTGTATCTGCGCGAATATGTGCCACAGGTTGGCTGTGTGTTCACAACCCACGCAACTGCGCTGGGAAGAGCTATTGCAGGTAATCACCTTCCGTTGTATGGCGATATGGCCGGTTATATTCCTGATATGACAGCCCGCCGGTTTGAGATTGTGTCAAAATTCTCGCTCGAAAGGGCTGCTGCTCAGAGCTGCGATGCTTTTACAACCGTTAGTGAAATTACTGCAAAGGAATGCAGCCACTTTCTTGGACGACAAGTTGACTTGATTACCCCGAATGGATTTGACGATAGTTTTGTGCCTCCCGCCGCTGAATTTGACAACCGCCGGTTGATGGCCAAAAATAAAATAATGCAGGTAGCCAGGGCCTTATTCAATTCTGACCTTCCGGAAGATACTATTCTTACCATCAACAGTGGCAGGTATGAGTTTCGTAACAAAGGGATTGACCTTTATATTGATGCATTGGCGCGTTTAAATCAGAATAAGGACCTTGACAGAAACATCATTGGTTTTATTGCAGTACCTGCTAACCATTCGGGCCCTTCTCAGGCGCTTGCAGCCCGGTTAAATGAGCCTGACTTTAGCCAGCCTACCGATGGCCAGTATCTGACCCATGGGCTGCATTACCCTGAGTACGACCAGGTTCTAAACAAAGCACATGCCGCTGGCCTGATGAATAGGCCTGATGATAAGGTGAAACTGGTTTTTATACCATCTTATCTCAACGGCCAGGATGGAATTTTTAATTTTTCGTATTACGAACTGCTTATTGGTTTTGACCTTTCTGTTTTTCCATCTTATTATGAACCATGGGGTTACACCCCCCTCGAGAGTCTTGCTTTTCATATTCCAACTATTACTACCAACCTGGCAGGCTTCGGATTGTGGATTAAAGAAAAGGTTGAAAAATATGAGCCCGGTGCATGGGTGATCGACAGAGATGATAAAAATCAGGCTCAGGTTGTTGAGAAAATTGCTGAAATTATTCAGATGTATGCAGGATTTGATGCCAAAAAGATTGAAGCAGCCCGAACCCTGGCTTTTGAAATTTCAAGAAGTGCCTTGTGGGATGAACTTTCAATCAATTATGGTGTAGCATACAGCATTGCGCTTAATAAGGTAGCAGGCCGTGAAGAACTTTTCCGTGACAAAAGGACCCCTGATGTACTCATGGCTTTTCAGCCTAAAAGATACCAGGCCCCGGTGTGGCATAAAGTGCTCATTAAGCCGGGTATTCCCGACAGGTTTACAGGATTGAAACGCTTATCGCGTAACTTATGGTGGACATGGAACCCTGAAACGGTAGAACTTTTCAGAATGATTGATCCGATTCAGTGGGAAGCACTGAATCATAACCCCATGTCGCTGCTCGAGTCGCTCACTGTAAAGCAAATGATGCAACTGGAGCGTAATGAAGCTTTTATTGCTAAGCTTGATAAAGTTTATGGCGAGTTTGAGGCCTATATGAAAAAAGCCTCTGAAAAACCAAAACATCAGATTGCCTATTTCAGCATGGAATATGGTTTGCACGATACTGTTCAGATTTTTTCAGGTGGCTTGGGAATTCTTGCCGGCGATTACCTGAAGCAGGCCAGCGATTCAAATGCAAATATGATAGGAGTGGGGTTACTCTACCGGTATGGCTATTTCCGCCAGCACCTCTCCATGTTCGGCGATCAGGTGGCCAGCTATAATCCTCAGAAATTTACCCATATGCCCCTAAAGCCGGTTCGCAATAGTAATGGCGAATGGGTCATGATCTCTATTGTTTTGCCCGGACGAAATCTGTATGCTAAAGTATGGAAACTCGATGTGGGACGTATTCCGCTTTATTTGCTTGATGCTGATATTGAAGAAAACAGCGAGGCCGACCGTTTTATTACCCATCAGCTTTATGGAGGAGATTGGGATAACAGGTTTAAACAGGAATTGTTGCTTGGCGTGGGTGGTATCCGCATGCTTAATGCCATTGGCATGAAACCACAGGTGTATCATTGCAATGAAGGGCATGCTGCTTTTATTGGAATTGAACGTTTGCGATTGCTTGTTCAGGAAAAGAACTTTCCATTTGATCAGGCCCTGGAAATTGTAAGGGCTACCCAGCTGTTTACAACACACACTCCAGTTCCGGCCGGACACGATGCGTTTTCTGAGGATGTGCTCAGGGCTTATATTCCTCATTATGCCGATAGATTGAATATTTCGTGGAATACGTTTATGAATCTGGGAAGATTTGTTGAAGACAAGCAGGATGAAAAATTTTCGATGAGCGTGCTTGCGGCCCGTCTGTCTCAGGAAATGAATGGAGTGAGCCGCATTCACGGACGCGTAAGCCGCGAAATGTTCCAGGGAATGTTTGAAGGATATTTCGCTGACGAACTGTATATCAGCCATGTAACCAACGGAGTTCACCTCCCCACCTGGGCTTCTCCTAAATGGCAGGCGCTGTACAAAAGAGTTTTTGGTGACGATTATATTGCGAACCAAACAAACAAAAATATCTGGGAAAAAATTTATGAAGTTCCCGATGAAGAGATTTGGGAACTCAGACAGCAACATCGCAAGGATCTGATTGATTTTCTGAAAATCAGACTTGGAGATGATTTGAAACGTCGTCAGGAAAATCCAAAGTTTATCCTGAGAACGCTTGATACATTAAATGATAAGGTTTTAACCATCGGATTTGCACGCAGGTTTGCGACTTATAAAAGAGCTCATCTGCTGTTTACCAATCTCGATCGTTTGTCTCAACTGGTCAATAATGCCAAACAACCGGTTCAGTTTGTTTTTGCTGGCAAAGCTCATCCGGCCGACAAAGCCGGACAGGATTTGATTAAGCGCGTACTGGAAGTCTCCAAAATGCCGCAGTTTTCCGGTAAAATCATTTTTATCGAAAATTATGATATGACCCTGGGTGCCAAACTGGTACAAGGCGTTGATGTATGGTTAAATACGCCTACCCGTCCGCTCGAAGCTTCCGGAACAAGCGGTGAAAAAGCTGTGATGAACGGCGTGGTCAATTTTAGTGTACTGGACGGCTGGTGGGCCGAAGGCTACAAACCCGATGCCGGATGGGCACTTCAGGAAGAGAGAACCTACGATAATCAACAGTTTCAGGATGAACTTGATTCTGAGAATATTTACAATATTTTTGTGGAAGAAATTGTCCCCAATTTCTATAACCGTAACGAAAAAGGGATTCCTGAAAAATGGGTCGCATCCATCAAAAAAACCATTGCCGGAATTGCCCCTGAATTTACCATGAAACGCATGATAGATGATTACTATAAGCAGTTTTATAATAAGCTTATCGGACGCTCGTCTATGATGTTTGCCAAGGATTATGAAAATATCAGATTATTGTCATCGTGGAAACGGAAAGTAAACAGAGGCTGGGATAGTATTGAGGTGGTTTCGGTCAATGTCCCCGATTCATCTAAAAAACCTTTGCGCCTTGGTCAGAATTTTGTTGCTGAAGTGGTTCTGAATGTGAATGAATTGTCAGCCCATAATGTTGGTCTTGAAATTTTATTCGGACAAAAGGATAACGATGAGGTAAAAAAACTGACATTTGTTGAAGAAATGGCCGTAATCGGAGTAAATGGAAATATTGTGACTTTCTTTATCGAAATTCCTACTTTGCAGGCCGGCGTATTCGATTTTGCATTCAGGCTCTTTCCAAAGCATCCATTGTTGCCTCACCGCCAGGATTTTAACCTGATAAGATGGATTTCTCAGGTAGAATAATCTGAATGAGAAATATGGAATAGAGTGGGCTTTTAAAAAATAATTGATTGAAGTGCCATTGGTTAGATTGATGGTAGCCCTGGCAAACAAATCTGAAAACTAAACCAAAACAAAGAATATGAAATTACTCGAAGGAAAAACGGCTTTAATTACGGGAGGTGCCCGTGGTATTGGAAAAGCTATTGCTTTGAAGTTTGCTGCTGAAGGAGCTGATGTGGCTTTTTCTGATCTAAATTATGATGCCGCCTCAGAATCCCTCGAAAAGGAGCTGGCTGCTTTTGGTGTGAAAGCCAAAGGATATGCATCGGATGCTAGTTCATTTGATGGCAGTGATAAACTGATTAACGATGTAATGGCTGATTTTGGTCGTATTGATGTGTTGGTAAATAATGCGGGTATAACACGCGACAATTTACTGATGCGAATGACAGAAGCCGATTGGGATTTGGTGATTAAAGTGAATCTGAAATCAGTATTTAACATGACCAAAGCTGTTCAGCGGGTGATGCTCAAGCAACGTTCAGGTTCAATTATCAACATGAGTTCGGTAGTTGGCGTTGGCGGAAATGCCGGCCAGTCAAACTATTCAGCCTCTAAAGCTGGATTGATTGGCTTTACTAAATCAATGGCACAGGAGTTGGGCTCACGCAGTATTCGTTGCAATGCCATAGCGCCCGGCTTTATCGAAACAGATATGACAGCAAAATTGCCGGAAGATGTTCGCAAAGCATGGATTGAAGGTATTCCGCTCAAACGTGGCGGTAAACCTGAAGATGTGGCAGATGTCAGTTTATTTTTGGCTTCCGACCTCTCATCATATGTAACCGGTCAGGTGATAAGCGTTTGCGGTGGTATGCAGATGTAATTATTGAACCAATTAATGTTAAATACAGGTGGTAACTTATTGCTTGTAGTTTAGCATAGTAGTATAAAAAATAATGGTGGGCTGCTTTCAGCAGCCCACCATTATTTTTTACCAGTTTGCTCAGTGGCCGCCACTACCTCCACCTCCGCTTGTAACTACTGTTACATCAACATAACTCAGATTGTTCAAGGTGTCAACAACAGGTTGAGATGCGGTTGTTTCAGGAGAACCCCATTGCCCGGCTGTATTTCCGGTATAATTGCCTATGACTGCATCTTCAAGATGTATAAATGAAGCATTGCCATTACCGCTCATGTAAAAAGTGAGCCGGTAAAGACCTAAAGCAGTAGGTTTCCATCCACCTTGTGAAGCACCATAAATGTATTTGCCTCCTACATTTAGTTCAGGTGCAAAACCAAACCCAGTTAATGGAGCCGAAACACCTTCGCCTATCCACATTCCTGCATCATCATCCCAAACAGGAATAGCATCAGCAGCAAGGGGTTGCACGATGAGCTTCGGTGAATTGGAAACAATAGTTGCCCAATTTCCCTCATACGTAGTTGCATTCGTTCCCTGAATTTCGTTCTTACTGCTGGTGTTGGCAAGTAATGCCATGAGAAATCCTGTCATCGGTGCATCTGAAATGTCGTAATACAGGGTAACCTCCAGTCTGAAAGGCCTACCAATCTTAGGGTTTACTGCTTCAATAACATCGCCCCAATCAATAAAAGTGACATAAAGGTCTTGATTGGCATTGGCGAACTCAGCCTGCCACAAATTGCCTGTTTCCTTTTGAGCATACTAGGGGCCGTTTTCATTCAGATAAACAAGTTCTTCTGCGGTTAATCCGGTAAATGGTCCAGTATAGGGAACCTCAAATTTAAAGTTAGCCTCTGATATCATACTGATGCTAAACCCATCAGAAGCAAAAACCGGAAATGACAGATTGTTGCCGGCAGGTTCGGTGTGGCCACCACCACCACCGTTGCCTCCACCGGCCTTGAGTGATGGATAATTTGATTCCTGATCAAACGAATCATCTGTACATTGCGTAAAAAACACCATGCTAAACATAACCAATGGTGCCAGAATTTTCTTAAACATGCTAACCTCCTTTTTAATATGTGAATAAAAAGTTCAGAGAACACTATTTTGAAAATAATAGTGAGTCCTAACAAAGGAGTATAGTGTAGAATGAATTCCGGAGTGCTTGAACAACCTTTTACGGGGCAGGTGATTTTATCTTTAGTTCAGCTAATGTGAATTAATTTAGAGTAGAATTCTAAATGGTTTGGTTGTTCGCAGGTAAGTAACTCGGGCAGGATTTAAGTGTTAAATATACAAAACAAATTTGTGAAAACCAAGGAATGGAAATTTATTTTATTGTTTGGATACATGTGTATATGCTCCATTTGTAGTGTGTGGGGAATTTAGAAATGCAAAAGTAGAAATCGCGTTCCGGGAAAATTACGGAACGCGATGATAGCAAAACATGAAAGTGCATGCCAGTATGTTAGGGTACAGGCATTGGAAATTTATGATATAATAAATTATCTGCAATAATCAGAGTTTGCAAACAATCCTTCAAGTTTGTCTGCAATATCAGCCGGATTGGTCAGTGGCATATCTTCCCCAAAAACTTCATAATTCAACAATTCGGTTTTTTTGATTTTTTTTATGGATGGTAATTTTGTCCTGTTTGTTGTGCTGAGGTGATTTCCATTTTCATCAACAATAATTACTTTGGGTAAGAAAACTCCTTTTCGGCCAATAAATGCATCCATGATGTTCACTGCATTTTCAAATTCTTCAGCAGTAGCCCGGCCCAGGGCTTCATATTTGTAAAGCTTTCTGCCATCCCAGGTAGAGATATCAGCAAAACTCTCGGAAATTTTCTTTTCAAGATGATTTCCCCGATTGAGCGTGTCGTGCCCTGATGGCATCAGAAGAATTTTTCCGCCACCGCCTTCAACATTGGCTGCATAACGGGGCATGGCAATGCCTGAAAGCCAACCTTGCAGATGTCTGATATATATTTTACCTACCTGAATCGGAGCTATAAAATGAACGATTCCTTTTTCTTTATGACACTGCAGCAAATAATATGGATGGACGCCTATCCAGAGCATTCTTCTGAAGGTTTCTGCCAAAGTTTTATAATTATCATTGATATGATTCAGAAAAACTGTTTGATTTCTTATGCTGAATCCATGTTGTCTGATTCGTTTGACAGCAGCGGCCAATTCTTCTGTAATTTCATGGAAATGGTTAATATGTGTCATGAAATACACGTATTTCTCAACTCCCTGGTTGTATTTATTGGCCGAAGTGTTAATCAGTTCAAGGATGTCATCAGTTATGCCCATCGGCATCACCACCGGCACCCTGGTGGCAATTCTGATGACACGCAGATGAGGTATTTTACTGAGTTCTTCAAGAATGTAGGCCAATCTGTTTTTACTTATTCTGAGTGCATCGCCTCCGGTAACCAAAACTTCATCAATGTTTTTGTTATAGGCAATATAAAACAATCCTTTGTTAATCTCTGTTGATGATACTTCAATGGTGCTATCCAATGATTTTGCCCTTTGGCAATGAATACAATAGGAAGCGCAGCTCGTGTTTTCGGCAACAAATAGTGCAACCCTGTTAGGATATCGCTGGTAAGCAGCTCCAAAGCTTCTGGAGCTTTCACTCATGGCCCCTTCCAGGCCTGTGTCAGGGAATAAAAGATTGGCAGGAGTCGGTACACTTTGCCAGAAAATAGGGTCAAGTTTATTTTCTGTTTTCTCACCGGCAAAACTCACCGGATGAAAGGGGTCTTCATGCATCAGCGTAGCATAATAGGGCGTTATTCTTAAAGCATCTTTCCCCTCAGCTCTTAAGCTCTTTATTGTTCTTTCAATCTCCTTTTCCTGGTATTCTTCCAGTTTAATGACCAGCTTGAGTTGCTCTATGGTTCTTATAGAGTTTTTTAATTGCCAATCGGGGCTATTCCATTGGGCTTCAGTAATGTCTTTCCATAAATCAATAGACTTATAGTTTCTGGGTTTGTAAAAAACTGAATCGGTGTGCGTCATTGTTTTAAAAGTATTTAGCATTGCCTTGTGTTGAGCAATATGAGTAGTATGAGTTAAAGTTGATGAATCCGGAGCGAATCAGGCGAATATACCTGGATTGTTTACCTGATTTTGGTGATACAGCTATAGGATACTGTCATATGATTTCACCATGTTTTTCCGGCCATCGGGTCTGTTTTGAAAATGTACAGATTGAGTATCTGACCTCTTTACAAAGATACGTTTTTTTATGAAACAGTTTACCAAAAGGGTTTACAGTGAGCTTTTCAGGGATATTTATCAGGTTGAATACGGCTTGATTTTCAAGTGATATTTTATAATTGATGTAATCTAAAAATATAATGACTTGTATCAGAAATATTTATAGCAGAATGAGTGCTCAAAGCTGCCTTCAAATCCTGTGTTAATCTGATAAAATTATGAATAATCATGACTTGCAGTTTTTAAATGATTACAAGTCTTTATATATTTGTGAAACATTAAACAAAAGTTTCTTATGAAAAAGTCAATTTTATTTTTATTCTCACTTCTGATTTTAACCGGACTGAAAGCACAGGACTGTGATGGTTACTTTCCGGCAAAGAGCGGTACTTTTATCGAAACCAAAAGCTATGATGCCAAAGGCAGGTTGACCGGAACCAACCAACAAACCATTCTGGCAGTTGAGCCTATGGCAACAGGCCTTACCATGAAAGTACAAAGCGAACAATTTGATGACAAGGATAAGCCAACTTTTTCGCAGGTACTTGGTATGCGCTGTGAGAACGGAGTTTTTTATATGGATATGAAGAACTTCCTGGATCCCAAAACGATGGGAGGAATGAAGGATATGGAAATGACTGTTGATGGACTTGATTTGGAGTTTCCCAATGTTCTGCAGGTTGGTCAGACATTAAACGACGGAAATATCAATATGGGCGTTTTGTCAGGTGGTATGCAAATTATGAGCATGTCTGTTAAAATGTATAATCGTAAGGTTGAGGCAATTGAGAGTGTTACTACTCCGGCAGGTACTTTCGAGTGTTATAAACTTACTTACGATATGGATATCAAATCAATTATGAAAATGACCGTAAAAGCCACACAATGGGTGGCCAGGCATATTGGTGCTGTGAAGACTGAAACATACGATAAAAAAGGCAATTTGTCGGGTTATACCGTACTCTCTGCTTTTCATGAATAAATAAGTCATTTTATAATGAAAGGTTGTCGGTGAGGTTATTCTTTTCTGCTTCACGACAACCTTTTTTTATTGTTATAATTTAATCCTGCTGCGTTTAACTAACTGGCTTTTTTCTGAAATTTGCACTTTAATATCAAATCTTTTTGTTTTGGGTTTTCAAATTGTTTCTGGTTTTTCTCTCTGGCTGTTGCCCTTGTGTTTTCTGTTTGGTGCAGTCATGGCTATTGTGCTGTATTATAAAAATACATCAGATGATTATCCCCGCAAGCTGGTTTGGATACTTTCCCTTTTTAGGTTTTTTTCAGCAAGCCTGATTGCTTTTCTATTGCTTTCACCAATGGTTAAAACATTGGTCCGTACCACTGAAAAACCAACGATTGTTATCGGAATTGATAATTCGGCATCTGTGCTTCTGGGCCCTGACTCTACCTTGGTGTCTGATAGTTTGTTGATAAGGTTTAATCAGCTGGCCGAAAATCTTGGCGGTGATTTTGAATTGGTAAAATATCGCTTTGGCCAAAAGACAATGGAGGCTGATACAATCGATTTTAAAGATAAGCAGTCAGATATTTCATCGTTTTTCAATCAGGTAAACAGTCGTTTTTATAACAGAAACCTCGGAGCAGTCATCATCGCAACTGATGGAATTTATAATGCCGGAACTGACCCTTTGTATCAGCTCAAAAGTGTTTCATATCCGGTATTTACCGTGAATCTGGGTGACACCACCATGTATCGCGATTTGCTGTTGAAAAAGATGAATTACAACCGTATTGCTTATAAAGGAAATCGCTTCCCTGTCGAAATTCTTGTGCAGTCGATTGAAGCCGCTGGGGAGGCTGCTGCTTTAAAAATTGAACATAACGGGGCTGAGGTTTTTCATCAAGAGCTCTCCTTTTCTTCAGATAATCAGGTTGTTACTGTGCCTGTTATGTTGCAGGCCGATGAAACCGGGCAGCAAAGGTATCGCGTAAGCATTGAACCTTTGACCGATGAAACAAATCTGTCAAATAACAGTCGCGATATTTTTATCAACGTAAAAGAGAATAAACAGAAGATTGCCATTATTGCCAATTCACCTCACCCTGATTTGTCGGCCATTGAACAAGCCATCGGCAACAGCAATAATTTTGAAACTGAACTGTTTTACAGCGATAATTTTACCGGAAAAGTATCTGATTATAGTCTGTTTATCCTGCATCAGCTGCCTTCTGCTACCAACACGCTTACAGGGCTGATGATTGAGATTTCAAAGCAAAAGAAACCGGTGTTGTTTATTATGGGCAATCAGTCCGATGTTTTAAGATTAAATACGTTGAAAACAGGTTTGCTGCTCACAGATTATAAAAGTTCTGTAAATGAAGCCTTACCGGTTCTTAATGAAGCATTTCCGCTTTTCACAACTTCTTCAGGACTGAAAAAATTGTTGAGCGAGGTTCCTCCGTTACAAAGCCCTTTTGCCAGGTATCAACTGAATAATTCAGCATATGTATACTCTTATCAGTCTATCGGAAATTTGACTACTCAGATGCCTCTTATTTTCTTTAACCAATCAACCGACAGGCGTACAGGTTTGATAGCAGGTGAAGGCATATGGAAATGGCGACTGACCGATTATGCACTGAACAATTCTCATGCAGCTTTTGACGAACTGATAGGAAAGATGGTTCAGTATTTGTCAGTTGAAACTGAAAAAAGCAGATTTAAAGTCTCGTGGCGTAATTATTATGCTGAAAATGAAAGTATTGAATTTGGTGCCACGCTTTTTAATGAAAGTGATGAATTGATCAATGATAAACCCGTTTCAATCATCATCACCGGTGAAGATAAAAAGAATTACGAGTTTGATTTTACAGCAACAGGTGAAGCTTATACATTGAATGCCGGGAATTTCCCCCCGGGTATTTATTCATTTACGGCAAAAGTGGAGAGTGGCAGCGGAGTTCTTACGCAGTCAGGGAGTTATACCATCACTGCTCTGAACCTTGAAGATATGAACACAATAGCCAATCACCGCCTGTTAAATTCAATGGCTTCGGTTTCGGGCGGAAAGTCAGTATATCCTGATGAAATAGGCCAGCTTGCAGCTTTGCTCAAGGGTAGGGCAGATGTTAAACCAGTGACGTATGTAAGAAAACGACTGACCGATTTGATTAATTTTTACCCTCTGCTCGCGCTCGTTATTTTACTGATGGCTACAGAATGGTTTATTCGCAAATATAACGGAAGCTATTGATTTGCTTTCTGTTATAATGGTGATAAGCCAAATGGCTTGATGTTTTTTGTGTTGTTCCCGGATTAAAGTAACCGACCATGTCTCAGCTTTTGTATTATTTCATTTTTCTGTTTGTAATTGCAGGTTTTTTGTTTGAGCAACTGATCTCATTTCTCAATCACTTGTCACGTTCAGGCAGTGTTCCATCTGTTTTAAGCGATGTGTATACAAAAGAGCGTTATGATACTTATATACATTATAAATCTGACTCCTATCGCTTTGGATTGTTGGTGAGCTGGCTTTCATTTGCAGCTACACTGCTTATGTTATGGGGCGGCTTTGTGTATTTGGATGATATGGTTAGTCAATGGGTTGATAATCGTATTTTACAGAGTTTATTATTCTTTGGGCTTTTGGGTTTAGCCGCCGATTTATTGAGTATGCCTTTTGATCTTTACGACACCTTTGTAATTGAACAAAAATATGGTTTCAATAAAATGACACTGGCAACCTATTTTCTTGACAAGATAAAATCATGGTTATTAGCTGTATTGATAGGCGGCGGATTGCTATCCCTTATTATATGGCTTTATTCACTGCTTGGGTCGTCATTCTGGTGGCTGGCATGGATTGTAATCACTGCTTTTTCATTGTTTTTCAGTCTGTTTTACTCCACATTGATTGTTCCTTTATTTAATAAACAAACCCCACTTGAACCCGGTGAACTGCGCGACAAGCTTAATACGCTGGCAATTCAGGCAGGGTTTGATATCACTGGCATATATGTGATTGATGGTTCAAAAAGATCAACCCGTTCAAATGCATATTTTTCAGGATTTGGTTCCCGTCGCAGAATAGTGCTGTATGATACGCTTATTCAGCATCAGAGCAGCGATCAGATTGCGGCCGTTCTGGCACATGAGATTGGCCATTATAAAAGAAAACATACCATTAAAGGGCTGATTATGTCTGTTCTGCAAACAGGCCTTCTGTTATTCCTTTTTTCAATCATTGTTGGTAATCCTATTATTTACGAAGCATTGGGAAGCAGCCGTCAGAGTTTCCATCTCGGACTCATTGTATTTGTAATCCTTTATAGCCCGGTGTCAACCCTGCTTTCTTTGTTTTCAAATAATATTTCGCGCAGATTTGAATTTGAAGCAGATGCATTTGCAGTGCAGCACACAGGCAGAGAAGCTTTGGCATCATCGCTCAGGATTCTGGCGTCTGATAATTTATCAGACCTGACTCCCCATCCTTTATATGTTTGGGTAAATTATTCACATCCACCACTTAAAAAGCGTCTGGAGAAGATTCAGGGGACTGAAAAGTAAAAATTATTTTCCTATCCCGGATCTGAAAATATTGCCGGTCAGAAAGGCGAGGGTTTCCATGGCGTCAATTTTTCTGGCTGCATTGTAATCTTCGGTTGCAGCCCAACGGTTGCCCATTCTTTGATTGGCCAGCCCCCTGTAAAGGTAGGCATACAGGTTCTCCGAATTAAGGTCGAGGCAAACCGTAAAATCAACCAGCGCCCCGGCGTAGTCTTTTAGCAGTAATTTATTGTATCCCCTGTGATAATAGGCCGTTTCATATGTATTATCCAGGTTTATGGCTGCGTCACATAACAAAATAGCCTGAGAAAAGTTCTTATTTTTTGTGGCTTCAAGAGCGGCTCTTACATATTGACCTGCTTTGTTTTGAGGAAATGCAACTAAACTTACATTTGTCAAAAGCATCACCATCAGAAGTAATAGTATCTTTTTCATGAATATGTCTTGAATGGGGAATCCTGTAACAGTTGATAAAGTTAACAAAAAAGCTGTTCTTCTGTTTAAACAGCGGCCTTGTTAGAGTTCTGACGGTAAAGGTCGATAAAAAGTTACACTTTCTTTGCATTAACAATCGATATTAGGTAGTAACTTGCACGAAATTTCAATGTATTGTTTGTAATTTACAATAAACTGGTAATCAACTGTTTAAAATTTCGTGAATGCTTAAAGAGTATTTTGTTGTATTCAAAGTTTACGCAAAAAGGGTGTTGAAGTTCGTGTTTGGCATCTTTTTTAGTTTGCCTGCTTATGCATCATCCACCTGGAAAAGGCTGTTAATGCGAATATTTCAGGTGCTGATGCTCATTTTGGTGGTCATTTTATCGGTTGATTTCAATTTATTAGGCCTTTTCGGTCCTTCTCCCCGGATTATTGATCTGAAAGACCCCGATTTGAGCGTTGCCTCTGAGCTTTATGCTGCTGACGGTTCAATCATTGGAAAATACTACCTTGAAGACCGGAGCCCGGTTGAGTTTTCTGAATTATCGCCCGTTATTATCAATACTTTACTTGCCACTGAAGATATCAGGTTTTATCAACATCACGGCATTGATTTCAAAGCCACTCTGGCTGCTGTATGGAGTACTGCAACGGGTGATAAAAGAGGGGGAAGTACCCTTACCCAGCAATTGGTTAAAAACCTTTACAAAACCCGTCATAAAAACCGGAAGGGATTGTTGGGCTACATTCCGGGAGTGAGGGTTATAATTGATAAATCAAAAGAATGGATAAATGCCCTGAAGCTTGAGTTTTTTTATTCAAAGGATGAAATTTTGACCATGTATCTGAATACAGTTGATTTTGGTAGTCATGCCTTTGGAATTAAGTCAGCAGCATCTGTATTTTTTAATAAAACACCCGCAGAGCTTACGCCTGAAGAAGCGGCAGTACTTATTGGGTTGTTGAAAGCGCCTTCCTATTATAGTCCTGTTCAGAATCCTGAAAATGCCCTCAGAAGAAGAAACAGCATTCTTTCGCAGATGAGTAAATATGGCTTTTTGGATAAAAATATAGCTGATTCACTGATGAATACTAAACTTCAGTTACATTTCAGGCAAAGAGTTGATGATGATGACGCTACCTATTTTAAAGAAGCTGTTGCCAGAAGTTTACAGGAATGGAGTAAAGAAAGCGGATATAATATCTACACAGGAGGTCTGAAAATTTATACTTCCATTGATCCCAAACTTCAGGCTTATGCTGAGCAGGCAGTGGAGAAGCACATGAAACGCCTGCAGAAAAGGTTTTTTGAGCATTGGAAGGGCGAAAACCCATGGATTAACAGTAAAGGTGAAGAAATTAAGGGTTTTATTGAAGAGCTGGCAGAGGAAACACCTTATTTTGAGAGCTTATCTAAAAAATACAATGGAAACAAAGATTCCATCAATTATTATATGAATAAGCCACATCGCCTTCGCATCTTTTCCTGGGATGGCAAAAACGATACATTGATGAGTACAATGGACTCCATTCGATATTACAGGCATTTGCTGAATACCGGTTTTGTAAGTATGGATCCAAAAACTGGTTTTATTAAAGCCTGGGTAGGAGGGGTGAACTTTCACTATTTTAAGTATGATCATGTAAATCAGGCGCGCAGGCAGCCAGGCTCGCTTTTTAAAGCATTTGTATATACCGCTGCTTTTGAACATGGACTTGGTCCTTGCGATACACGGGCCGACAGACCTGTAACGATTAAGTATACAGAGAATGGTGAAGCTAAAACATGGTCGCCTCACAATGCCGACTGGAATTTTTCAGGAGGAAGTATTACGTTGAAAAATGCATTTGCGCGATCGGTAAATTCCATTGCCGTTCAATTGACCGAAGAAGTGGGCTGGGACAAGGTTATTGAATGTGCTCAGCGCATGGGTGTAGATTCTCCGCTGAAAAATGTGCCTTCTGTTTGCCTGGGGTCAAGTGATGTTACATTGCTCGAAATGGTGAATGCCTATTGCGCTTTTTTAAATGGAGGCATGTTGAATGAGCCGGTTTTTGTAACACGTATTGAAGATCAGGAAGGAAAAGTGATATATGAGTACCAACCTTCCAATAAGCGCGTAATAAGTGAGGAAATTGCCTTTCTGATGAGTATAATGCTGCGCTCAGGACTAACTGAACCGGGAGGTACCACGCAAGGTTTGTGGGAGTATGATTTGTTCAGATACGATACTGATTTTGGTGGCAAAACAGGTACTTCATCCAATTTCTCGGATGGCTGGTTTATCGGAATAACGCCTAAACTGGTTTCAGGAGTATGGGTGGGTGGAGAACACCGGAATACGAGATTTCGCACTTCACAGCTGGGCGAAGGTTTGCGCACAGCCCTTCCTGAATACGGATATTATATGGAGAAAGTTTTGCAAGACCCCACACTCAAGCAATACAGAGGGAAATTCAGTAAACCGGAAATTGAAATTTCTAAACCTTATTCCTGCGTTTCTGCATACACAAAGCCCGATACTACTTCAATAGAAACGCCTGAAACAGAATTTCCTGATTCTTTATAAATCCTTTTTTCTCAATATCAGATACATCAGGGCGATGAATATCAGGTTGTATATCAAACAACTTGCTATGTCCTGCCAGGCTGTATGGTTTCTGAATGATACTCCAAAAAGCTTCATCAATGGACTGTTAGGTAATGGAATCAGATTGCCGATAGATTCAAGAGGGAGTTTTTGTCCCAGGCTTTCAGGAAGCCTGAAAACGAGAATTTTTTCAATTACCAGGGTGTAAAGCATCAATAGAATCACAGAAATTCCGGCCCTTTTAAATATAATGGCAATGAAAGCAGTAAAAATCAGGTAGCTGAATATTTCGAATGCATGAGCACCAATAAACCAAAGTCCGGGATTAATAATTTTTGAATAATCAGGCGTAGGCTGCAGGAGTCCGGCAACCAGTCCGCATAAGCCTACTGTTAGAGCGATGGCTATGGAAAAACAAGCAATAAGTATAATTTTGGCAGATAAATAAATTGCCCTGCTGGTGCCAGAAATAAGTTGCTGTTTTAAAGTGCTGAATGAGAATTCGTTGGTAATCAGAATGATGATCAAAAATGCCGGAAAAACTTTCAAATAGCCGGCTACATAAGCCAAATTTTGCCATACCATAGGGAAAGCGTACACGGTTATGGATGGAACGGGCAAAGGTGACTTGTTATTAATATTTACTGTTACATTGTTTAGAAAAGCCTGAATACCAAACAGAACTACAATTAATGTTAAGATATAAAGTCCTGTAAGTACCCAGAAAGTGCGATAATTGATTATTTTAATCAATTCAGCATTGATTGCAGATTGTAAACGTTTCATAATTGCGCCTTATCTTTCAGCCTAATGAATTTCATTGTTGTGTCCAACCAGTTCGAGAAAGTAATTTTCGAGCGATTTTCTGCGGATAAATATATGTGAGCATACAATTCCATTTGAAAACAGAAAGTTGTTTATAGCCGCTGCATCGCATTTGCCTTCGGTTTTTAGTTCAAGGATGTTGCCCGAAACTTTGTGCGAGATATAAGCCGGGTAAGCTTTTACAACGGTTTCAAGTAAAGGTATGTTGTCAGCGCTTAGTTCAATGATTTCCGTATTACTTAACATGTCATCAACTTTACCCGAAAAGAGTTTTCTTCCTTTTTCCAGAACGACAACATGGCTGCACACTTTCTGCACTTCATCGAGTAAATGACTGGCCAGTATAATGGTGGTTCCTTCTGCTGCAATTTTCAGTATCAGGTTTCTGATTTCGGCTATGCCGCTTGGATCAAGTCCATTGGTGGGTTCGTCAAGGATTAGTACCTCGGGGTTGCCCAGCATGGCCGAGGCAATGGCAAGTCTTTGCTTCATGCCAAATGAGTAGGTTTGGTATTTATGCTTCTTTCTGTCAGAAAGGTTGACAAGCGCCAGCACCCGATCAATGTCAGCCGGATGAACACCCCGAACCTGGGCAGTAATCCGCAAATTATCCGTCGCATTCAGGTATGGATAAAAGTTAGGGTGTTCGAGAATAGCACCTACTTTTTGGAGCGAACCGGTCGATAATGGTTGATTAAACCATTCGAAATGACCGTTTTGGGCGTTCAATATTCCCAGAACAATTCCCAGTGTAGTGGTTTTGCCGCTACCATTGGGGCCCAGCAACCCAAATACCTGTCCTTTTCCAATTTCAAGATCAAGTCCCTCAAGAGCCTTAATTTTGCCATAGCTTTTGCTAAGGTTGGTCATTCTTAATACTGTTTCTTCCAAGTTACTAGTGTTTATGCATTTTCCAAAATACCAGAGTGCAGTTATGATATGTTTAGACTCATACGACAGCTGAAAATTACAAAAAAACATGATAATGAGTCTTGATAAGGCTATTATATGTAGTTTTGTACTTTAATAAGTCAAAGTCAACAAACTGCTGTTGATAATATCAATTCATAAAAAAGAAAATAATGACGATTTCAGAAAACAAGGTGGTTTCGCTCACCTATGAACTTAAGCTTGATAATGCCAGCGGAGAAGTTGTTGATATGGCTGATGCTTCAGAACCATTGGTGTTCCTTTATGGAGCCGGCAACATGCTCCCCAAGTTCGAATCAAATCTGGCCAATCTTAAAGTGAATGATAACTTTGAGTTTACCCTGGCTTCGGCTGATGCTTATGGTGATTTTATTGAAGAAGCAATTATTGATCTTCCCATAGATATTTTTATGGTTGAAGGTAAAATTGATCCTGATATGCTTACCATTGGTAATATTATTCCGATGCAGGACAATGAAGGCCATCCGATGGACGGTGTTGTTGTTGCAGTTGAAAATGACCAGGTTAAAATGGATTTCAACCATCCAATGGCAGGAAAAACCCTTTATTTTACGGGTAAAATTCTTGATCTGCGCGATGCAACCGAAGAGGAGCTAAGCCACGGTCATGTGCATGGCCCTCACGGACATCATCACTAAGATTTTGGTAAAGTGACTATAATCAACGGCTTCAGCAGACTGAGGCCGTTTTTTTTATTTTGAAAGCAGATAAACTGTTGGCTTTTTTCCCGGATCGGGTATGTTTTTTTTCCAGAAGGCTATACTGGCAGAACGTACAGATTCGTCAGCAAGACTCAGATTGCTGGCTATGCATAACATACTTGTGTCGCTGCACGATGAAAGCAATGAGCCTATCATTTGTTTGTTGCGATAAGGTGCCTCAATAAAAATGTGCGTTTGGTTGGTACGGTACATGTCCCGTTCAAGCTCCTTAATTTTTTTTATTCTGTCTGCTTCCTTAACCGGGAGATATCCGTGAAATGTAAAGTATTGGCCATTGAATCCTGAAGCCATTAACCCCATAATGATGGACGAAGGGCCTGCAAGCGGGACGACTTTTATGCCCATTTCATGCGCCATTCTTACAGCCAGTGAACCCGGATCTGCTACTGCCGGACATCCGGCTTCTGACAACACCCCGATATCCTTCCCGTTTAGGGCTTCATCAAGCATGTGATGTAACTCTTCATGGTGCGTGTGCTCATTCAGTAAATGAAAAGTTGTTGTTTCAAAGTCCTTTTTATAACCACATTTTCTTAAAAATCGTCTGGCAGTGCGCAATTCTTCTACAATATACACATCAATATGTTGCAATAATGCCATATTGAAAGCAGGAAGTACCCTTTCAGGCTCTGAGTCGCCCATGGTAGAAGGGATTAGAAATAAAGTACCTTTTGGGTTTTTCATCTTCTTCTGAAATTAAAATGGTAATGCTGTAAGATCTACATTTCCTCCTGAGAGGATAATGCCAACCCGCTTTTGTCTGATATCTACTTTACCTTCAAGGATGGCGGCAAGTGGAACGGCTGAAGAAGGTTCAACAATTATTTTCATGCGTTCCCAAATTAATTTCATGGCTTCTGTAATAGATGATTCACTTACTGTTGTCATCTGATGAACATAGTCAAGAATAATAGGGAAAGTGATGCTGCCCAGTGAGGTGAGTAATCCGTCAGCGATGGTTGTTGGATTAACTGAAGGTATAAACGATTTTGAGTAGAACGATTTGTATGCGTCATCAGCACCCTTTGGTTCAGCCCCAACGACTGTTATTTCTTTTCCGTAATAGTGAGCGGCTAAGGCTGTGCCACTCAGCAGACCTCCACCTCCAACCGGTGCCATCAATATTTGAAGGTCGTTTATTTCTTCAATCATTTCCTTGCAAGCAGTTGCCTGACCTGCAATAATTCTCAAATCGTTGTATGGATGAATTTCAGTTGCATTGGTTTGTAATAGAATTTCACGCAGGGTATTTTCACGTGCCTGAAGAGTGGGTTCGCAAAAGGTAATCAATCCTCCGTATTCCTGTACTGCCTTGATTTTTAATTTGTTGGAATTTGAAGGCATCACAATGTGAGCCCGTGCGTTTCGGCGCTTGGCGGCCAATGCAAGTGCAGCAGCATGATTTCCTGAGGAGTGAGTTGCAACTCCATTGGCAATTTCAGCTTCGCTGAGCTGAAAAACAGCATTTGTTGCGCCTCTGGATTTAAATGCGCCTGCTTTCTGAAAGTTTTCGCATTTGAAAAATATTTGGCCGCCAAACATGTGATTGATGGCATTGCATGTGTGCAGAGGGGTTTTGTGCAGATAAGGTGCTATCCGGCCGGCTGCCTGATCAATGGTGGTTTTATCTGGTTTTATCATGGCCGTTTTTGTTTATTGATCATACTTTCAGCAATCTTTTCAGTGGCCATGTCGAGCAATTCCCATGTTTTTTCGAAATCAGAAATCTGGCCATAATATGGGTCAGGCACTGCTGCGTTTTTGCCCGGGTAGACAGCATTCATAATAAAATCCACCTTTTTTTTATCGTTTTCATTTCTGGCTTTTGAGATGACATCCATATAATTATGCCTGTCCATGACATAAATCCGATCGTAGTAATCGAAAAACGATGGTTTAAATTGAATTCCCCGGTGCTGGGTAATATCAACACCATGAGCTGAAGCCACCTGAATGCTTCTGTAATCGGGAGAATCTCCGATATGAAAACTCTCGAATCCGCAGGAATTTACCTCACCATCAATGTGAAATTTGTTAAGTTTCTGGCGCATAAGTCCTTCAGCAAGAGGGGATCTGCATATATTTCCCAGGCAAACCATTAATATTTTCATCATAAGGGTTTCGATTAACAAACAACCTCATCGCGGCATATACCGGATGAGGTTATTTTATATTGATAAATATTTTCAATCAATCAATCAGATTTTAATCTTTTTTTCAATTTCTTCTACATAGTTCCTGAAATTTTTGTCAGTTTCTATGAGGTTGTTTACAGTGCGACAGGCGTGTAATACAGTGGCATGATCTTTATTTCCGCAATGCAGGCCAATGGTGGCAAGCGATGATTTGGTGTGTTTTTTGGAAAAGAACATGGCAAGTTGTCTGGCCTGAACAATTTCACGTTTCCTGGTTTTTGAGTTGAGATGTTCCACATGAATGTTAAAGAAATCGCACACCACTTTTTGGATATAATCAATTGAAATTTCTTTTGAGGTGTTTTTTACAAACTTATCAATCATCTGGCGGGCCAGCTCAATGGTAATCGCTTTTTTGTTGAGCGAAGATTGAGCCATCAGTGAGATAAGAGCACCTTCAAGTTCCCTTACGTTTGTAGTGATGCTATATGCCAGGTATTCAATTACATCCTGTGGCATGTCGATGCCGTCCTTATAAAGCCTTTTGTTCAGGATAGCGATGCGTGTTTCTAGATCCGGGACCTGTAAATCAGCTGCCAATCCCCATTTAAAACGCGAAAGAAGCCGGGGTTCAATGCCCTTCATTTCAACAGGAGCTTTATCAGACGTAATAACGAGCTGATTTCCGTTTTGATGAAGATGGTTGAAGATGTGGAAAAATACATCCTGGGTTTTTTCTTTACCGGAAAGGAACTGAATGTCATCAATAAGCAGCACATCAATCATTTGATAAAAATGTACGAAGTCATTTTGGTTTTGATTTTTGACTGCGTCCACAAATTGTTGAATAAACTGCTCAGCGGTAACATACAATACTGTTTTATCAGGGAAATTGTTTTTCACCTGAATGCCGATAGCATGGGCGAGGTGTGTTTTTCCAAGGCCGTTAGCACTATATATAAATATAGGGTTAAAGGCCGTTTTGCCGGGGTTGGTTGCTACAGCATAACCTGCTGAACGCGCCAGGCGATTACAGTCACCTTCAATAAAGTTATCGAACGAATACGATTCATTAAGCTGAGAATGAACCTGTATTTTGCGAAGACCTGGAATCACAAAAGGGTTGGGGATCTCTTTTGAAGAGCCTTTGTTCAGGTCAATAGGCATTGAAACCGAAGGATTATTTAAAACACTTCGGTTGCTGGTAGGAACCTTTATGGTATAAGGACCTCGCTGATCGCTTGAATTTTCCATAATAATACTGTATTCCAGCCTACCAGATGGACCAAGCTCATTCTTTATAGTTTTCTTCAACAAGTTGATGTAGTGCTCCTCAAGCCATTCGTAAAAAAACTGGCTGGGGACCTGAATAGTTAATACGCTGTCGTCTAGTTTAATAGGTTTGATAGGTGAAAACCATGTCTTGTAGCTTTGATAATTAATGTTGTCCTTGATAATCTTTAGGCAATTCTCCCAAACTTCTTGATGTACTTCTCTCATTCTCCCTTACGTAAAAAGTTGTAATCAAAAAATAACTTCTGGTCTTTCCTGATTAATGAATTAATCTAAAAATGCATTCTCTCTCATTGTCAGAACTTTTAGTTTTTAATCCTTCTGATTGCATTTTTCAACAAAATTGACAGAAAAAAAGTTAAAAAAAAAATAAATTTTTCACTTGCAAAATCAGAAAAATATGCGTACAATGAAAGCCGTTGATCCAGCGACCGGCCTTGATTGATAAGAGTTATTCAGACTTGATATATATGATATTACATTTATATGTTTTTCTGAATTTCTCATTCACTTTATCGGCATCGTTTCTTCTGATTCGGTAAGTCAGACTGCATTCAAGATCAAATTGAGTGCTGATCAGTTCAAGGTTCTCATCTTTCACTATTTTCATAACATCATTCATGGCCTCGTAGCTGAACTTTAATTCATAAATCTCATTTACAGTCTTTTCCACTATTTCTGCTTGAGCCAGAGCGTCAGCAGCAGCTGATTTATATGCATTTATCAAACCACTTACGCCAAGCTTTATTCCTCCAAAGTACCGGATTACAACAATCAGAATGTTTGTAAGATCGTGCGATTGTATTTGGCCGTGAATTGGCCTTCCCGCCGTTCCCGATGGCTCTCCATCGTCATTTACTCTCCATTGCGATTTGTCAAATCCAATAACGTATGCATAACAATGATGCCGGGCGTCGTAGTATTCTTTCCTTAATTGTTCGAGTATCGATTTAACTTCTGTGTCATTTTTAACTGGTGTAGCTATTGCAATAAACTTGCTTCCCTTCTCTTTATAAAGTCCGGTCGACCGAGCAGCAATAGTACGGTAGGTGTCATCAAATAACATAATAAAATTAAATGGTTTATTAGCTAATTAGTAGTGTTTTGTAGCAGAATGGTCATCTCATTATACATTTTTCAAACTTAATAAAAACATGGTGAAATCCGGCTTTTTTGTGTTTTTATTTTTGAATTTTTACAGATTCCAAATAGTGATTGAATTTTAAATCTCTGGTCGTTTGATAATCAACATTTTCCAGATTTTTGTTTTGCATATGGGTAGTTAATGTATTGCAAGTTAAATCTCTAAAGTAATAAACAATGTGTTCATAACATTTATAGTAAACTGCATTTTGCTTTTATAAGGGTGTTAATTTTGCGCTCACTATTTTTAAAATATGTCACATACCTATACTGGCGAACTTGCCGCTTTATTAACAGCTGTATTCTGGACTATTACAGCTATTGCCTTTGAATCTGCCAGTAAGAAAATTGGCTCACTGGCTGTTAATATCCTCAGGTTATTTCTTGCATTCATTTTTTTGGGAATCTTCGGTTTTTTTTCAACCGGGTTTTTCTTTCCTGCGCATGCCAGTTATCATAATTGGGTTTGGCTTTCTGTTTCAGGATTGGTAGGATTTGTAATTGGTGATTTGTTCTTATTTCAGTCATATGTTGTTGTGGGAGCCAGAATTTCTATGCTCATTATGGCTTTGGCACCTCCCATTGCTGCTGTTACAGGATGGCTGATGCTTGGTGAAAAGATGAATTTTCAATCATTAGCCGGAATGGTGATAACTTTTGCAGGAATCAGCCTGACGATCCTTTCCCGTAAAGAAAAAAATCCTGAATCTTCATCAGGCAACCGCTTAAATATCAGGTTTAAGTATCCCGTCAAAGGATTGCTTCTAGCTTTTGGTGGTGCGGCCGGACAGGGTGTAGGGCTGGTGCTTAGTAAATATGGAATGCAGGATTATGATGTTTTTGCTGCAAGCCAGATAAGGGTAATAACTGGTGTGCTGGGATTTGCTTTAGTTATTACTATTTACGGTGCCTGGTTCAGGGTGAAAGATGCCTTTTCGAACCTGCCGGCAATGAAAAACCTTTCAATTGGCGCCTTCTTCGGCCCATTTTTAGGCGTTTCGTTCTCTTTAATGGCTGTCAAATTCACCTCCTCAGGCATTGCGTCAACCATCATGTCAATTGTTCCTGTAATGATTATTGCTCCATCAGTTTTTATTCTGAAAGAGAAGGTCAGTTTAAGGGAAATTATAGGCGCTGTTATCGCTGTGGTGGGTGTTTCCCTGTTTTTTATTTAATTGGTTTGTTTAACCCGGCTCACCTGGCAGGCATTGCCGGTTAAGCTAATGCTTTTTCCAGCTGTTGCGCAGATGCCCGGAAATTTTGCTGTAATCCGTTTCACTTAATCTATGACGCCCGTTGTTATCAGGTGCTTCAAATTGCTGCTGTCTGAGTTTTTGGTACCACTCTTCTCCTTCTTTTAAATCTGATGGTTTTCGGGGAATTATGTGCAAATGAAGATGTTTGACACTTTGTCCTGCTTCTTCGCCTTCCTGTAAAGACCAATCCCACGCATCAGCTTCATAAATCTCACATAAAAATGCCGTAACTTTTCTGGCAAAGGAGAAAAAGGATGAAATTTCATCCTCGGTCATTTCAAAAAGGCTTTCGTAGTGTTTAACGGGGATGATCAGGCTGTGACCCTCAAGAATAGGAGAAATGTTATACACGGCAATGTTACCGTCAAGTTCGGCAAATGCTTTATGAGCTATGGTAAGATGGCAAAAGGGGCAGTTGTTCATTTTTAAGATTTAGTAAAAGTGAGTGTTAACCATAGGTTCGCGTAACATTCTATAAGTTATGTCACTATAACCTTTGCATTGTTGTTCGAAACTGCAGTGCTTGTGGTCAGAAACTGAAATTATTGATTCAAATGAGCATGGATGTTTAGCGCAGTGTTTGTCATGGCAAAGGGTGGTTTCGTCGCAGCACGAGCGTCCTAAAGTCCAGAAATAATCGTTCATTTGCCATTTTGCTGTTCCTGAAGCTGTTGAAATAAGATTTATAGCTTCAATACAAGCTTGTCTTACAGGAGCATCGGTTGGAAGTGGCTCTCTGTTTTGCAGTGATTTTTTCAATGATTCAGATAATACTTCCACACAGCCCAGTCTTAAAAGTACCCGTTGCATATGGTAATCCATTATAGGAATGTAATGGTGGTTGTCGCGAATCGAGAACAGACCGGCATCCATTAGCAATTTAGCAAGAAATGAAGATTTTTTACGCATCGGGTCGCTAAACGTATCGTACTTTGACAGTATTTCATAATATCCCTTTCCGTTATTTATAAGGAAGCTGTCGGTTTGTTGCAGCAGCTTGATGAAACTGCCATCAGCTTCATTAAGAACCAGAGTACTGGTGTCTTTCATTAAAATGCTTCGTTCCCCGAGCCTGTCAAGTGTACTTTGCTCTGCTAAACCATTGTCGCTGAAAGCAACAGCTAATGCATTTTTTATTGTTGATAAATCTGCGTGAATAATAGCTTTAGGGTCAAGCAACCAGGAGTTGATTTCTGCAAGTTTCAGAAATGAATCTTCAATATACTCCCATCCAAACAATTGCAAGGTTTCACTTTTAAGCGCACGTGTTTGATGACAAATAGCCACTGCATAAAAAAGCATGGCAGCTTTAGTTTCATCTGGCATGGTTTTTTTTAGAAACGGCCTGCATAAAAACTGCGCTCTAACCGGCAATCCTTTTAACCTTAAACCAACTTTTAAACATTGTTCTGCATTCGTTTTTACATTCATTGATTGCTTATGCTAATTAATTAACCAGTAATAAGTTAAGGTGTGTTATTCGAAAATTATTTCCATTTCAACACGGCGGTTTTTTTGTCGTCCTGCAGCTGTTTTATTATCGGCCACCGGTTTTTCCTGCCCAAACCATTCAGTTTTGATTCTGAATTCCTTTACCCCCGATTTAATTAGATAGTCTTTTACAGCCTGGGTTCTGTTTTTGGAAAGCTCCATGTTTTTATCAGGATTTCCGGTATTGTCGGTATGACCTGAAAGTTTGACTTTCCACATTTCTTTTTTAATCAGGAGAGAAGCCAGCTCGTCAAGTGAAGGGTAGGAAACTGCTTTGATGACAGATTTGCCTGATTCAAATTCAAGATTTGAGAAGGCACGGTTAAGGATTTCTGTTTCTTCTTTCAGAATTGGAGGACAGCCTTTATTTTCGGCAACACCGGGTGTGTTGGGGCAAAGGTCTGATTTGTCGGGGATTCCGTCATTATCAGTGTCAGGGCATCCATTAAACTTAGCCGGTCCGGGCTGAGCGGGACATTCGTCTTTGTCGTCGGCAATACCGTCATTGTCGCTATCGGCAAACGGACAACCTTTAAATTCAGGTTTTCCGGCTAAATCAGGGCAAAGATCATCTTTATCTGCAATTCCATCATTATCGCGGTCGGGACAACCCTGGAGTTCAGCCGGGCCGGCTTGCTCAGGGCAGGCATCATCAAAATCAACAATGCCATCTTTATCTGTGTCAGGACACCCATCGTTTTCTATCAATCCGTAATGATCAGGACATTTGTCATTTTTGTCAGCAATGCCATCCATGTCCCTGTCAGGGCAGCCAAAAAGTGTAGCTAATCCTTTATCGTATGGGCATAAATCATCCTGATCTGCAATTCCGTCGCCATCGGTATCCGGACACCCATTGAGTTCCCACAATCCGGCTATTTCAGGGCATTTATCATCTTTATCAGATATGCCATCCTGATCCATGTCCTTATCTATGTTTCTGAATACAGGTATCTTAATGGCCATGTAAACATCGGTGCCATATGATTTTTTGCTGAAGACGTTGGAAAATATGCTGTTAGAGCCAATCCAGACAGGCCCCAGGCGAAATCCTATTCCTGAGTTGATTCTGTTGAACTGATCAAATTGCAAGGGTAAAGCAACGCCAAACCACTTAAGATCATATCGGGGAGTAAAGCTGTAATTGGTAAAATAGTGCGTTTTAGTGGTCATGTTGGTTCCTTTTCTTAATGCAAGATATGGACTGAAATTAAGGTAAAAACCATCAATAACCTGGTAGTCAATTTGTAAGCTTAAGGCAGTTGGAAGACCCATCAAAAAAGTTTGTTCTGCATTGTCATCAAAATGGAAGCGATTTCTTAAAGTGTCATTTAAATCCTGAACGGAGTTAATCTGGATATCACCAACATTCCAGTCGCGTACATCAGCAATAAAATCCTGACTATAATATCCTTTCTTATAATTAATTCGGCCAAAATCAAGAAGTGACAAGCCCACTCTTAATTTATATTTCTCTTTGTCAGGCCTCAGTAAATCTTCACGGCCATTTTTCTGGTATTTGAAATTATCAATATCTGGGCGGTATTCATATACAAACCCAATATCAAATCCTACGCCGGGATCAGAAACCACATTGAAAGGTTTTATGCCATCTTCTTCAAAATTGCTTGATAATCCGTAATTTATTTTTGATTGGAAGAGCGAAATGGTATCAGAACCATCAAAACGGTAGTTTAATTCACGAATAAATGCGTAACCTGATGCAATGCCCTGCAGGTATTTAATGGTAGCACCACCTTTTAAAAAGTGTTTCTGTTTGTTTAACAGGATAGTGGCAAACGATACTCCTATTTCAGACCAGGTGTTAGTTTGAAAGCTGAAATTAGCATTGGTAAGTGTTCTGTATAAAAGTGGTTCATAATCAAAGTCTTCGGCCACAAGCCTGGCAAAGTCTTGCGTAATATTGTCAACATTTGTAATGGATCTTATCCTTGAAGAAAAGGCAATGGCGCTGTTTTCTGAGATATTTATCATGAATGAAGGCAATACTGCTCCAAAATGAAAAATGCCGGTTTTGTCTTTATTGTCAAGGTTTTCAACAAGGTAGTTGTCGCCGAAATTTTTGTCACTCCAGTTGCCAGTTTTAAATACAGCTTCTCTTTTAAGTGCAATGTAATTGTTGTTAAATGAGGTATTAAGTCCGAGTAATGTCATATCGAACCGGTAACGGCTGTCGGCGATGGAAGCAGGCTGAATGGAAAGTGCACTGACACCAGCGTAAGTGCTCTGCGAGAATGGGGTGATGTCTTGTGCCAAAGCTATTTTCGTTAACAATAATAGAACGCTAACAGCAATCATTGTTGATTTCAGATATCTTTCCATGGCTTTTTTCTTAGTTTAACTTCTATTCAAATATAATGTTAAAAACTTGAAATTGTTACGGCCCTGCTGTATAGTTTTAACCAATATTTTCACTAATAGGCTATCAGCAAAATGGCTATAATAGCTGTAATTATGCCCAGCCAGTTTTTAAGGCTAAGCTTCTCGTGAAATATAAAATAGCCGGTAACTGCAGAAAGTGATACAACGCTGATGTTTAAAAGAGGAATAAAAACCGAAATTTCCATTACTTCCAGACCTTTCAGCAGATAAAATATTGAATACCAGTTAATCAATCCTAAAAAAATGCCGGCCAAAACGGATTTCAGCTTTATTTTTTGATTTAAGCGAAAGGCCCTGTAAATGAGCACCGGAGTGCCTATTGCAAAAGCCCATAAAAAGGATGTTGCGGCATAAGCAGTTTGCGCTGTATCATGCCCAGGCTCAATAAAGTAGAATTGGGTAACTTTTAATGCCAAATCATTCATTCCCATAAATATAAATACCATAAAAGGCAATAAAAGGACTTTAAATTCTGGTTTATCAACGTTCTCTTTGCTCAAAGTGAAATAGAAAGCAACTATTGCCAATGCAATTCCCGCAATTTTGGGCAGATGTGCTGTGTCATTAAAGAGTAAAATGCCCGATAAGACTGAAATAATAACTGCCATTCTGCTGCTGATGGCTGTAATCGCAATCCCTGCTTTCTGAGCTGAAAGTGAAAATGCCACAAAGCCAATGATTAAAACTATTCCGGTTAAAGCTGACATGACAAACCAGCTGGCATTTAAAACTGAACCAACAGAGAGGTCAAAATGAATGTAATTGTATCCAAATATTGCTCCGATGATATAATTCACAGTAATCGCAGTGAAATTATCAATACCGTATTTTTCAAATATCTTAAATGTGATAAGAATTGAGGTGGAAGCCGCAATTGCCAGTAGCAGGTAAATCATCAGGAATTTTTTGGCAAAAATAGAACTTTCATTACAGCTTTCAAGTAAGGTTTTCGGCTATTTGCGGATACTTAAAAAAATGGGTAATCCTCTTGCAGTTTCATCTGATTTGCGGTGAATATTCACCGAATCAATGCTTTGTTGTTGTTGAGTTCCATCGTTGAACATGCAAATGATGCTTGTTTCACATTTGTATGCCTGATTCAATAAATCGAAAATACTTGGCTTGTCATGGATAAGTTTTCCGACTGAATAAAAATCTCTTAAATATATCGGGACCTCACTGAATAATAAAGTTGAAAACTGAGGCCATTTTGTTTCTGTAAGTTTGATAAACTCTGATATTTTAACTGATAACCCACAAATAATATGTGCATGGTCTTCAATTAAAAAATTACATTCATTGATGGTGCTCAGGTTGATTTTATTTGTCTGGTCTGTATCGATGCCGGAAACCTGGTCAATACAATCAAAAAGTATGGTTGTGTTCTTGTTTAGTGAATAAGTTTTCAGGACTTCGTCGAGGCTGACGGATGTGTCAGCGTGTTGGGCAATGTTCTGTTTTTCAGCTTCTATGAGAAACCATGGGTCAGACTCGCCCTTATTAACTCTTGCTAAAAATGCGAGGCTGGCCAGTTTTTCAGCTCTTGAATCTGATGTTCCTGTTTCTGAAAAGTAATTGGTAATCAATGTAGTAGAGAAGGGTAGAGGGTTAAGGTAAAAATAGCTCAGCAGAACTATCTCAGTTGATGAAGGCTCTTGAAATTGATTATCCTGAAAAGCCCCGAGCAACGGTGCAAACGAATTATCAAAATAGAAACATTGTTTCAATACTTCAAAATCAACAATGGTTTTAAAATTAAAACAGGACTCGGGCATGATAGAGGTATTGGCCAGAAGAACAGTGTTTTGCCCTGCTTCAGTTCCAATTATCAGCGCGAGACCTGGGGTGTTGTTCTGCTTTAAATAACTGGCATAGAATTCTTTCCAGTCGCCGGGCGCTATGATATTGTTTCCATTGGGTGTTATCAATGTAATCATGTATTCTATTCTTTAAATGATTCTAAACATGGCCGAATAGGAGCAAAGGTAAGCGGTAACTTTTAAAATTTGGCCAAAACCAACAAACGAATAAAAAATACAATACTTATCTTCGCATTTTCAAAAATACATATGACGTATCAGGAGCTTGAAAAGCTGCTTGTTGAATCAATCATTGATTTATACGGGCTCAACGAATCAAAAGCGATTCAACGTTTTCTTTTTGACTATTTAGGCGGGATAGATGCTGCAAAATATTTGCTAATCAGGAGTGATGAGGCTGATGCAGCATTTGAATTAAGCATACTTGCATCAATTCCCAGGTTGCTGGATTCTGTACCTGTTCAATATATTGCTGGTAAAACCTGGTTTTGCGGATTAAATATTCAGGTTGAACCTGGCGTTTTAATCCCCAGGCCTGAAACAGAAGAGATGGTGAATAAAATCATTGAGAATCATCAGAAGGAGAGAGGTTTACGAGTTCTTGATATCGGGACAGGAAGCGGAGCTATTGCATTAAGCTTATGCCATTTTTTAAATGATGCCGGGGTTTATGCTTTGGATGTTAGTAAACAGGCTCTTGAGATAGCCAGGAAGAATGCCCGGGAATTAAAGCTGGACGTTCATTTTATGGAAATTGATATCCTCAACAGGCAGCAAACCCAAAACCTTCCTGTGTATGATATTATCGTCAGTAATCCACCTTATGTTAAAGATTCTGAGCGTTTATTGATGCATAAAAATGTTTTAGATTATGAGCCGGAAACGGCATTATTTGTTCCGGACAGTAATCCGCTGATTTTCTACAAAGCGATTGCTTCCTTTGCTTACAGCCATCTTCAGTCTGAAGGTGAGTTGTGGTTTGAATTTAATGAAGCAGAGTCTGAAAATCTTAGACAACAATTGACAGCTGATGGTTTTAGCAACATTACCATTTTTAAGGATATTCATGATAAACCCAGATATCTAAGTTGTAAAAAGCCTGAATTTTCAGATAACACATAATTATTTGCAGCACTGTTATTTAGTTGAGGCAGATTACATTTATCATATTTGCAGATTAACATAACAGGATAACACTTCACTGTTTTTTCTTTACGATAAATGACGAACTTTGCGCTCTGATTTTACGAACATTTTTGTCAATCAGGTGTTTACCCAAAAACTATTCATACTTCAAGTATCATGAGACGACTTCTTTTAATAGGCTTTTTCATTTCAACCATGCTATCAACTGGCTTTTCGCAGTCTGCTTCCTTTATCTATAAAGTAAAGTTGACTGATAAAGGAAATTCAGTTTATACTACCTCAAAACCTTCTGATTTTTTATCTGCTAAATCTATCGAAAGACGGTTGCTGCAGCAAATACCTGTAAATGAGTCAGATCTTCCGGTAAATCCTGGTTATATCAAATCAATTGAAGCCAGTGGTGCAAAAGTTATTTATTCATCAAAGTGGCTTAATTTGCTGATTATTAGTGTGGATAATCGTCTGATTGCTGATGCAATTGCGGATAAACCTTTTGTCAGGAATATTATTCCGGCTGATTATCTTATCAAGCAAAACAGAGTTAGTAGCAAAAAGCCATTTTTCGATATTGAACGTTTGGATAAACATGTTTTACGCTCAGGTTCAAAACGCACCAGGAGCTCTAAAGAATTAAACTATGGAGCTTCGCTGAATCAGGCACAGATGATTAAGGTCGATCAATTACACGAACAGGGCTTTTTAGGAAACGGAATGACCATTGCTGTGATTGATGCCGGATTCAATAGTGCCAATGTACTGGCTGCTTTTGATAGTCTTTTTACCAATGGTCAGATTCTTGGTACCCGCGATTTTGTACAACCTGGTAATGATGTTTATAATACATCTATCAGTACCCACGGAATGATGGTATTATCAACCATGGGCGGATATCTTCCCGGCCAACTTATTGGTACAGCGCCTAAGGCATCTTACTATCTTTTAAGGTCGGAAGACGCAGGTTCTGAATACCTTATGGAAGAGTATTACTGGGTTAATGCAGCTGAATATGCTGATTCAGTGGGAGTTGATATCATTAATTCTTCACTGGGGTATACTGAATTTGATAATCCTGATGAGAATCATGTTTACGGTGATATGGACGGAAATACGGCAGTTGTTACCATAGGTGCTGATATGGCTGCATCTAAAGGTATTCTGGTGGTTAACAGTGCGGGAAATTCAGGAAACGACCCCTGGCTTTATATTGGAGCGCCGGCTGATGGTGACAGCGTTTTTACAATTGGAGCTGTGAACCCTGACGGTCAATATGCATTCTTCAGTTCTATTGGCCCAACGGCCGATGGGCGCATTAAACCTGATGTATCGGCCCAGGGGGTTAGCACAATCGTAGCAACAATCCCTTCAGGTGTAGGAGGTGGTAATGGAACATCATTTTCATCACCGGTGATGGCTGGTGCTGCTGCTTGCTTATGGCAGGCTAACCCGTCTTTTTCTAACATTGAATTGATGAATGCAATTAAAATGAGTGGTTCACAGTCTTCAAACCCCGATAATTATAAAGGTTGGGGTATCCCTGATTTGATGCTGGCAGGAAATCTCCTTACTTCTTCCCAGATTCAGCAGGAGGAATCCTTTTCGAAGTTGACTGTTTTTCCTATTCCCTTTACTGACCATCTTAGCGTTGAAGTCGTCTCTTCAAGCAAACTTATAGCTGATATAAAAATTATCAGCACTATCGGAGAAACCGTTGCTGAATTAATCGGTGTTGAATTAAACAAAGGAAAGAACATGATTGGATTTAATCAGCTCGACAAATTGAGAAATGGTCTTTATATGCTTCAAATTTCTGACGGTTATTTTGTCATCACAGAAAAAGTGGTGAAATAACCATCCGCATTTTTTCTGAGTAAAATTTTATATCCGGTCTTTGGCCGGATTTTTTATTGACTTTCAGTAATTTAGTGCATGTTTAGCGGAGTTATATCCCTGAATGTTTTCAATTTTTGGCAATGTATTGGAAAGTGTGCAGCAATATTTACTGCTGAATGGGATATGCTCATAGAAGTATTTGCAGATTTATTGTTGGCCTGAAGTTTAAAATTTTTTGCGGAGGTTTGAATGGAAGATAGGATAGGGGCTCTGTTTTTCATTGGCCGAATCCCCAAAAATTATAATTATCATTACCCCCAAAAGGAGAATGGAACAACTGCTCCAATTTATTTGATTTTCTATATTCCGGTTTGTAAAGAGTGCCATGAGACATTCATTCTTGAATATTCAGAAGATGTTTAATATCCAATAAGTGTGTGCATCATTAAATGTTTACCGATGTAAATTGGTAATTATCGATCCATGCAATAAATATAAGTATACAAATGTAACCTAAATAGTGGATGATATTAAATATCAGTATTTAACGAATAATGTACTATATTGAGTGATTAAATACTCATCATTTAGTAGATAGCTTACTGATGGTGTAAATACAATATTTAGTATATTATTTCAATTGTATACAAATGTGTACTTGTTTTAGACTTTTTATACGGTTTTTGCCAATGAAGTATTATAAACCAGCCTTACAATAAAGACAAAATATAGGTATTGATATGACATAATAAGTTATAATAGAGCGCAATATTACAGCTATATAAAGTAATAGATTAAAATATAAAAGTGATTAACAACTCTAAAATTGGCAATTTTTAAGTTCAATTAATTAAAACTATCCATTGTTTCGAGGGAATTTAGCACTTAATTTGCATTAAATAAGACCTGTATTTAAATAAATGACAAATGTAAACAAAGCGTGGTAATTACAAATGTAACGTGATTAACAGTGTAAAGTATACAAATGTATATCGTTGTTTTATGGGAAAAATAGACTGTACATCTGTATAAATGAAAATAGTGGTTAAAAATTATCATGAAAATACATAATAAACACTAAACCAGTATTTAAGGGTTTTATAATAAAGTATATATTGAAAAAAATATGATGAAAAATTTGACTATCATAAATAGTATAATGCAAATTTTAATAACCTGAATAATAACCATATATGGCAATTGTATAAACCATTAGTTTAAATAAAATTCATCTTATCAGATTGTACAAACGTAACATTTATATAAATTCAATGTTTGATAGAGTGATATAATATTGTAACTTCGTAAAAAATTATGAAGGTATGAACAACCGAATTTCACTTGTCCTGAAAACCAAGGATATTAGCCCCTCACAATTAGCAGATGAGTTGGGAGTTCAACGCTCAGGAATATCTCATATTTTAAATGGCAGAAATAAGCCCAGCCTTGAATTTGTTCAAAAACTTATCAAGCGTTATCCTGATATCAGCATGCAATGGATTTTATTTGGCGAAGGGCCGATGATGAATCCGTACCCGGAGGAATCTTCACACTCTGTTAAAAAGGAATTCATCCATCTTACTGACAAGCCAAAACCCGTTTTAATGGAATTATTTAGTGATGACGAGGAAGAGGAGAGCATAGATGAGCTCCAGAAAGAGGAAAGTATCGGGGAATATGATGATAATCTCACTGATAAACAGGAAGATATAAAGCCTGAAAAATTAACCGGAAATGAGCCTGAAAAAAATGAGATGGCTCAAACTTCAGAGATAAAGTCAGAAGCTGAGATTATGCCCTTTATTTTAACCGAAAACAGGAATGAAGGCATTGGAGAGGAAGCTGCAAGCAAAAAAAATCCGGAGCAATCTGAAAAGATTGTCCGGAAAATTTCGAAAATTCTGGTTTTCTATACTGATCGCACTTTTGTCGAATACAAACCAGGTGAAGAATAGACTAGTGTCGTTCCAGTTGTGAAAAGAAAAAGGCTGCTTCAATCAGGGCATTTTCATCGCTATCTGATCCATGAACAGCATTCATTTGTACCGATTGTCCAAAAAGTTTTCTGATGGTTCCTTCTGCGGCTTCAGCAGGGTTGGTTGAACCTATCAAAGTGCGGTAATCTTCTACGGCATTTTCTTTTTCAAGCACAGCAGCCAGAACGGGACCTGAAGACATAAAATCTACTAATCCTTGATAAAAAGGCCTTTCTTTATGCACAGCATAAAAGGCTGAAGCTTGCTCATGCGTAAGTTTAACAATTTTAATCGCTGAAATTCGAAACCCACTATTGAGAATCATGTCAAGAATTTTTCCGGCATACTTGTTTTCATAAGCAGCTGGCTTAATCATGGTAAATGTAATAGAACCTGCCATAGTTGAAATTTTTTAATTGAAAATGGTAGTGTAAAGTTAAGATTTAAATCGAACTGCGCAATTAACAATAATTTCTACTTTTGTGTTCGCTAGAACAAATAATTTTAAATATACGACCTTGCACAAGTTTAACAAAGAAACACTTGAAAGTGTAAAATGCCTGTTGGATACGCCTACAGATATTGTAATTACCACACATTATAATCCTGATGGGGATGCTTTGGGTTCATCATTGGCACTGAGTAAATATCTGATAAAGAAGGGACACCGTGTTAGTACCATCATTCCCAATGACTTTCCTGATTTTTTAAAATGGATGCCTGGACATGAGGAAACCTGTATTTATTTCCATCATTCAAAAACGGCTGATGAGTTGATAGCCCGTGCTGCTGTCATTTTTTGCCTTGATTATAATGCCATTCCCCGGGTAAATTTGTTTGCTGACAGACTTTTCGAGGCTAAAGGAAAAAAGGTTTTGATTGATCATCATCTGGAGCCCGAAAATCATTTTGATTTTGCCTTATCTGTGGTGAAGACATCTTCTACATCGGAACTTATTTTTGATTTTATTGCTGCTTTAGGAGATATTGATTTAATAGACAGAGATTTGGCCATCTGTTTGTATGTGGGAATAATGACAGATACCGGTTCGTTTAGTTTTGCCTGCAATTATCCGCACACATACGAAGTGGTTTCAAAACTGGTTCAGGCCGGAGTTGATACAGAGCAGGTTCACCGTTTGGTATATGACACCTATTCTGAATGCAGGATGCGTCTTTTGGGATTTTGCTTAAGCGAGAGAATGAAAGTTATGCACGATTTTAGCACAGCTTATATCTGGTTAAGCAAAGAGGACCTGAAAAAGTTTGATTTCACACCAGGTGATACAGAAGGTGTTGTTAATTATGCACTTTCAATCAAAAATATAAGTTTTGCAGCTTTGTTTACTGAGAAAAATGACAGAATAAGAATTTCATTCCGATCAAAAGGCAGTTTTTCAGTCAATAACTTTGCGCGCGCGCATTATCAGGGCGGCGGACACCGTAATGCGGCTGGTGGCGATTCTTTTGTTACGATAGAAGAAACTCTCAAAAAATTTGAAGAGCTACTGCCAATATATAAGAACGAAATAATGAATGCGGCACGAGAAACTTCTGTTCTAAATCCGGTTACATTATGATTTTTAAGCCAGTAACTATAAACAGTTTTTGTTTTTTGGTGCTGTTGTTGGTAGTTTCCTGTAAAGGCAATAAAGAGCAATCGCCCCAGGAAACTTTTAATACTCAGGCACTTGAGCAACCATTGTTAAACGCTAATAAGCAAGCTGTAAAAGCCGAAAATGAGCAAATTGAAAATTTTCTCAGGCGTTACAACTGGAAAATGACAGCAACAGGCTCAGGGTTGCGTTATAATATCTACGTTCATGGAACCGGAGAGCAAGCTACTGCAGGAAAACTTGCTGTATTAAAGTACAGTCTGAAGCTGATAAACGGTGATGAAATATATTCTTCAGATAAAAACGGACTCAAAGAATTTATTATTGGCAGAGGAGGAGTGGAGAGTGGACTGGAAGAGGGAATATTATTCATGAGAGTAGGCGACAGAGCGAAATTTGTCATACCTTCGCACCTCGGTTTCGGATTGCTTGGCGACCAGGATAAAGTACCTCCGAAATCGACTTTAATATATGATATAGAACTGGTTGCACTTAAGTAATTTCTTGTTAAATAAACAAACCAAATTCATCAGAATGAAGTACTCAAAAACGTCTTTACTGCTCTCGATGGCAGTGTTAATTTTTGCCATATCCAGCTGTTCAAAACATCGCGGATATAAAAAAACAGATGATGGGCTGTATTATAAGTTTTATACAGAAGGAGACGACACTACTACACTTAAAACCGGTATGGTTCTTACTCTTTCGATGAAGTACAGCATTAATGATTCTGTTCTGTTTAATTCAAACACCAGCCCTGAGGCTTTTATGCTTCCACTGAGTGAACCCAGCTACAAAGGTGATATTTACACTGCCCTTGCTTTAATGTCGCCAGGCGATAGTGCCAGTTTTATTACCAGTGCAGATTCTTTTTTCCTGAAAACAATCAGAATGCCGCAAATGCCTGATTCTGCTTATATAGGTAAAGAAATTATTTTTGATGTTAAACTGATTTCTGCAAAAACTCAGGAACAGATTGAAACAGAACGTAAAGCCGAAATGGCTGTTTTGAAGTCAGAAGAAGAGACTAAACTTGCTGCTTACCTGAAAGAAAAAAATATAACAACTGCTCCTTTGGCTTCAGGCCTTATTTTTACTGAAACCAAAAAAGGCTCAGGCCAGAAACCTAAAGATGGTGATATTGCCACCATTCATTTTAAAGTTTCTGACATCAGTGGCCGGGTATTTTTCTCTTCATTTGAACAGGGCGAACCTATGCGCTGGGAAGTGGGTAAGGAATTTGATAACGCTGGTGCTACAGAAGCATTAAAACTGATGACCAAAGGTTCTAAAGCCAGTATTGTTGTGCCTTCTTCCATCGGATTCGGAGAGCAGGGCAGAGGACAAATGGTAGCTCCTTATACTACGCTGCTTTATGATCTGGAAATCCTCGATTTTATGACCAAAGCTCAATATGAAAAAGAGCAGGCTGCTGAAAAGAAAAAAGCTGAAGATGCTAAAGCAAAAGCCAAAGGTGAAGAAGCCGGAAAACTGGAAAGCTATATCAAAAACAATAAAATTACTGTTAAACCAACCGCTAGTGGATTGTACTACATTGAAACCGCAAAAGGTTCAGGCGCATCTCCTGTAAGCGGAAAAAAGGTAAAAGTTCATTATACAGGTACTTTACTTGATGGAACTAAGTTCGATTCATCAGTTGACAGAGGTCAGCCTTTTGAATTTGTGTTAGGTCAGGGTCAGGTTATTAAAGGCTGGGATGAAGGTATTGCACTTATGAAAAAAGGAGGCAAAGCCCGTTTGATTATTCCTTCCGCTATTGCTTATGGCGAAAATGGCCGTATGCCAACTATTCCGCCAAGTGCTACATTGGTATTTGATGTTGAGCTTCTGGATTTTAAATAACATTTAACTTTCATTGAAAAAGAGTCACAGGTACAACAAAACCTGTGACTCTTTTTTTTGTCTTTCAGCCATTTACAGGCTTTTTAACAGCCATTGCGGCCAACTTTGTATATTTTCTTATTCAAAGGGCAAAAGCTCGTTAAAAGCAATAAAAGAAGGGTTTTCAAGGTTTTCCTTGTTGTAAGTGAGCGGCTTTTTATCCGATAAATTTAATACGTTAATTCCAGCAAACGCCGCAATGGCATGTCCTGCAGCTGTATCCCATTCCATTGTCCGGCTACTACGTGGATAATAGTGCGCTTCTCCTTCTGCAAGTCTGCAAAATTTCAATGAACTCCCGATTTGAATCAGTTCAATTTTGGGGAATCCTGATTTTATAACAGATATTAAATCAGTTGTTTCCTGATTTAAATGCGATTTACTCACAATTATTTTGATAATTGAGGTGTTAAACGTGGTTGGCAATTTGTCGGAATGCTGAAGCAGATATTCAAATGGTTGATGGTTGATATCGCTTAAAGAAACATTTTTATGCATTTTAAAGGAACCAAAGCCTGCGAGTCCAAAATAGAGTTCTTCAGATACTGGAATATATATGACACCGATGTGAGGCTGCTGGTTTTTAATCAAAGCAATATTAACCGTAAATTGCCCGTTTCTGTTAATAAATTCTTTCGTTCCGTCAATCGGATCAATGAGCCAGTATTCATCCCATTTTTGTCGAATCTTGAATGGAACATCCTTTTCTTCTTCGCTTATTAACGGAATATTTGTTGGGAGCAAGCTGTTGCAGATATGTTTATTTGCAGCTATATCAGCTGATGTCAGAGGGCTGGCATCCTCTTTATAGGTGATTTCATAATTATTTGAGTAATATTCCAGGATGATTCGCCCTGCTTCAACCGATGTCCGGATAGCAATTTTTAATAGTGCTGAATAGTCTGAATTATTCATTTGATTATTGATTGAATTTTAAAGACTAAGGGTGTAATTTTTGGCATTTTTAGTTCATTCGGGCTTAATTAAAATAATCGTTTTTCAATTGTTCAATGGTAAGCTCAATGGTGTGGATTGTTGCTTTTACCAGTTCTTCAATTTCGTCGTGAGCAATGCCATTTTTTGAGTTATGTTCAAGTAATTCAACACTATTGATTACTTGCTTGATTTTATATTGCTTAACAGTTGACTTGATTGAATGGGCAATCCTTGAAATTTTTTCATATTCTTTATTCCGGACAGCAGTGCTCAGTTGATGAAGATAATCAGGCATATATTTTAGAAAAGCATTTATTAAGTCTTTCAATGCACTTTCATCCGTTCCAATAAATTGAATTAAACCTGAAAGATCGTACAAGCGGTCAGAAGTGGCATTTGCTTTCTGATTCTGAATCATGGGCCTGAAGTTTACAATATCCCTGATGGTGGATTGAAACACTTCCGGCGATGTAATATCTTTATTTAAAATACCGGCAAATAAACAACTGCAGTTCAGTGTATTTGAATCAACTGTGTAAGCAATTATCGTGTTAGTTCTTTGAAAATCATTTCCAAAAACAGCACCTAAATCTGCTCCGAATTTATCAACATCAGCTAAAATAAAATCGTAACTATTGTTATCAATCAGATAGTTTGCTTCATCAAGATTGCACGTAAAGACTGATTTAATATTTGCATTTGATAATAATTCAGCAATTATGTGTTGTAGTTTGTCTTCGGAAATAAACAAGGCGCTCATTCCTGATAATCCGTTATTTTTATAGATGGATGTCAGGTTTTCAGAAACTTGAGGAATATTTAAATTTGAAAAAATGGTGAATAAAAGTTTATCCTGTTCATAAGGTTTTGAAATAAAAGCATTCATTCCGGCTTGCAGAGATTCTTCAATTGACTCCTTGATAGCTTCACCTGAAAGTGCGATAATAGGGGTATGAATGTTTAACTGATCACGAATTATTTTGGTTGCTGATATGCCATCCATCACAGGCATTCTGATATCCATCAGGATTATATCAAATTCATGACCATTTTGCAGCAATTCAACGGCCTTTTTACCATTTTCGGCAACTGTAATATTCCATCCCTTTAAACTAACTTTTCCTATTTCAAGCTGATATGGATCGTCATCTACAATCAGAACTTTAATTTTTTCAGTAAATTCAGCTGTTAATACTGAGGCTGAAATCAGATAGGGCGGGTACTTTTGCTCGCCCTTCTCAAAGGTTAAATTAAACCGAAAAGTAGTTCCTGCACCGGGTTTACTTTCCATCTCAAGCTTTCCGCCCAACAGTGATATAAAATGTTTTGAAATGGATAATCCTAATCCAAGGCCCCCGGTGTTCCTGTTAATTTTCTCATCTTCCTGTCCAAAGTATTGTAAAACTTTTTCGAAGTTGGAATTGTCAATCCCTTTTCCGGTATCTGAAATACAAAAGTTAATCTTAATTTGCTCATCAGTGGTGTCTTCAATTTCAGCAGAAAAGGTGACAAAGCCCTTCTCTGTAAAAATTATGGCATTTGAGATTAAATAATTTATAATGTGATTTAATTTGTCTTTATCTCCCAAAATTATGGAAACTGAAGGTAGGTTCACGTTAAACTTAAGAACCAACTCTTTATTGGTTGCAAGTACTTGAAATTTATCTTCAATGTTTTTTAGCAGTTCAATGATATCAAATGGTTGATTGTCAATGTTTAATTGATTAAAGTATATGTTGCTGAATTGCAATACTTTTCTGATGACATCGAAGAGCGAATTTTCAGATTTGTGGATAATTTCAAGGTAATTTCGCTGAGTTGCGTCGAGCGTGGTTTTTTTTAACAAGTCAGAATATCCGAGTATTAAGCTAAATGGACTTCTAATCTCATGATTAATTGTAGCTAAAATCCTCTTTCTGAAGTCAAATGGATTGTTTTGAAAATTTTGTGTAAAACTCAATAATTCAGGGTCCACAGTATTGGTTTCAGTTTTTGTGGAGGTATGAAAACTATTCAATAAAGAAGTTTTAAACTTTTCAATCAGTAGTTTCAGATTCTCTGTATCAGTTGCGCCGAAAATAGATTCATTTTTACTGAAAAGCCCTTTTTTTGATTGAATTACAGCTAATTGAATGAATCCGATTCCTTCAACAGGGATGATATAATGTAAATTCTTTTCTTCGGGAAAAAAGTCGGGAAGCATATTAATTTCCTGAGCATCATTATGATAAATCAGGAATGGCCGTTTGTGGATGTCATTCGTCAGAAAGCTACTCTTGATTTCCAAACCGGTTGAGAATAAACTGTCAGGGTATATAGAGTAAAGAACACAAGCGTTTAAGTGGTTAGAATCACGATTGAAGAAGCTTTTATAAAGATAAAAACATGCAAATCTCGAATGAGTTTGTTCTACAATTGCTTGAAGAAAGTTAAAGATATTTTTTTCCGGCTCAGCAGAACTTTCAATGGACAATGCCATTTTAAAAAACGCTTCATGTAATTGTTGGGCCATGTTCAGATTTTTAAGCTAAACTCCAAAGATAAGAATTGAATCAGATATTTTGAAATGGGGAAACACATTTTGGATGATTGATTATATGCTGGTGATAAATTATTGGTCTTGGAATAGAGAAATTAGTTTATTACATTCGTCAATGATTATCCGGTTATTTTCTTCAACCGGTATTTGGGAGATAATATTTAAATCATGCGTAACACAACTTACCGGAAAATGTTTTTGATCATATTCTTCATAGGTATTATATTTATATTGAGTGTGCTGGTAATCAGAAATATGGGAAAATATCTGGTTTACGGGCAACCTGCCGTAAAATCCGATTTAATTGTGATTTTGCTTGGCCCTGTTCCCGACCGGGCATTGCAGGCCTATCAGCTATATCACGAAGGTTATGCTACAAGGATAGTATTTGCCAATGAGTTTCAATATGGTTCTGATCAACTCGAACCTTACGGAATCAGGCTTGAGAATACCTCATCCATATTAAAGCGCACTTTAGTCAGTCTTGGCGTTCCTGATACGAATATAACCATTCTTGATAAAGTAACTGCCAGCACCCAGGAGGAAGCATTGGCGTTAACTGAATATCTAAAATCATCAGAAAAAATAAAGTCTGTTTTGATTGTTACATCAAGCTATCATTCAAGGCGAACCAGTAAAATATTTCAAAAGGCATTCGACAAAAATATGCTTCATGTAAGCATTATTTCATGTCCAAGTAAGTATACCGACTTTGATCAGTCGAAATGGTGGAGAGACAGAGACAGTGCCAAAATGGTGATTCTGGAGTATTTAAAACTGATGAATTATTATTTCATTGAGCAGTTTAAGATATAAAAGTTCCCGACAATGTATGTTAAGTTCCATATTTTCTTTCAAGCATCTGATATTTGTCCAGAATATCTTTTATATCCTTCCATTTAATATCATTAAAAAGCTTATCAATAAAGTAAAGCCTTGCATAGGCACACTGTAAAGGAATAAAATTGCTCAGCAAATTAGCGCCACCTGTTCTAATCACAAGATCAACCGGTGTATTTATCCAGAGTTTATCTAGAAAAAGTTCATGTTTCGCATTATTTAAAAGTGCTTGCTCTATTTCATCGAGAGGGTTATAGGCAATACACAAATTAAGCGTGGCTGAATTGAATGCGCTGGTTTGTTCTTCCACTCTTCTAATTGAATCCTGAAACTTAAGGGGCAAAAGTTCTCTTTTCCCAGCAATTTTAACTTTTAGTTTTTTGTTGAGAGCTATATTCAAAATTTCATGAGGGAATGCTTCCTCAGAAACTTCATTAAAAGCGTTTACCTCTTGTTCAATTCTGTTAAAGTTTTCCTTACTTGAGAGATAGAGACTGATTTCTTTAAAACCATAATCAAGCAAATTGCCTGTTATTTCAGCCAAAAGGTTTCGGGTTAGTTTATATGAATCGCTAAGTGAAATGTTATGGCACTTTGACCATCGACGTCCACCATCAGGAATGATGCCTATATGGGTAGGATTTTGGCGGGAATCTGGATGAAACTCATCGGATGTTACCATAAATGAATTTGTATAAAATTATATTGATCTATCTGTAGATCACAAATTTAATGAATGTTCTTAGAATTCGGAATAAGTTTATATAACCTACCTTGTATTTGTATAAAAACAAACAGCCGCATGATAACGGCTGTTTGTTTTTGGGAGGATTATTTTCCAGCCTGATAAATATTTTGAGTTGTTCTGTAGCCTGGATTGTTCACGTACCAGTCCATATAGCTGTATCCGCCGCTTTGAACCCAGTTTCCAAAAACATTGTGTGCGGTAATGATATTTCTTTTTTCCAAAGGATATGCGAAATCTTCAGGAAGATTCATAGCCCAGGGCAGATTTGTTTTTGATTTATAATACTTTCCTGTTGAAAGATTGGTATCGTCGTCAAATGTCCCAAAATAGGATGCATCAGCAAGACTGGTTGGTGCATACCCGGGCAGGTGAACTTCTCGGCCTCTGGTTTTATTTACAATAAGAAACGGGTTAAAAGGGGGAAGCCCGATGGCTTGCATTGTTTGAGGCGTTGAGAGGTTGATAGTAACTGTAATTGACTTTGGAGTAATGTATTCCATATCTTCTTTGGTATTAACATACCCCTGGGATATATTGTCAAAAAGATTATAAGTGTTATCAAAAGGAATGATAGTAGCTTTGTTTTGACCCGATTCCGTATTATTTGATGATAAGGAGATGATATTTTCGGTGTGGTTGAATCCAGAGACATTTGCAACAGCGGAAGGCGGAATATTGAGCTGAAAGCCAAATCCATTCTTAAATCCGGCACCAATTGCCTCTATCGTGTTGGTAGAAACAATATCAACTACTTTATTATTGGCATTTGTAATCTGATTTATCTGATAACTAATCACAAGATCGTTAAAGTCATAATCTCCTTTTTCGGGCCATAAATCTTCAAAGGCAAAACTTCCAAATTGGGTTCGGCCAGGGTAATAATTGTTGAAGGCTCTGGAAGCATCGTTCGGATAATCATCCATTACATCAAACACACCATCACCGTCAGAATCTATCAGATTGGGGTCTACAAAAGGCATATTTGAATTATCAATGGCTTCAACCGGGTTTGAAGTGACATAAAACACGGCATCATTAAAATCGTTATCACCTCCGGCAGTGCGATTAACATCTTCAAAACCAATTAGGTATATTTGACGTTCTGCATCAAAAAGCAGTACATTGTGCTGGCGTTTTTCAGCAGTTGTTTCGGGATTAAAACTTGGATTGGAATAATAATGCGCTGCACCCGTATTTACACCTGAGCCTGTATAACCATTGGCAATTAATACCCAGCCTATACCTGTGTTAGCAGGAAACTGGCCCAAATATACCTTATCGCCAGAAACTAGTCCTCCACCACTGTTTAATAGTGAAAAATTAGGAAAAGCAATGGTGATTTGTGAAATCTGATTTTTATTGGTGGGTGGATTGTTCACGTCATACGTATAAAAGGCAACTGCACTGCGGAATGCAGCACCTTCATGAACACAAGTTAACCATACATCGGCTGTTTCCAGAAGTTTGATATCAGTTTGGTTTAAGTTGGCCAGATATTCAGGATGATATACTGGTACCGGAGATCTTTCGGGAAGTGCTGCATTAATATCAGCCAGCATGGAAGCACTAATGTTATCGCGCGGATTTACTAAACACTGAGGTACTCCGCTTGAATTAAACGCACAAAGGTAATTGTAGTTTGCATCAATGCTTTTAATTTCAAAATTGCTTTTAAAACTGTTAAGTTGGGGTATTCCTCCAATGGTAGCCAGAATTGTATTGTTTGTTATTTGTGCTTCGGTTACTGTTGGCAAGCCTATATAATGGGTAACCAAATATAATTTATTCGTAATAAAACTCACTGGATAATCCATCTCGAGTATTCCCTGGTTGTTTGTAATACCGGTAATAATCAGATTTCCATCTTCAGTTTCTTCATTATAATCGCTGTAAATTTCGACCCTGACGCCCGGCATTGCGTGTCCAGTAGCATCCTGAGTAAAAATTTTAATATTACACCCTCCACTCATTTCATAATTGAAGTTGTCAGCTATCACCAACTCATCCAATGAGGTTATGGGTACAGGTTTGTCTTCTGCTGATTCTTTGTTACAAGATATCAGCATACTTAAAGCCCAAAATGAAAGAATAAAACCGGAGATTCGATATAAGTTGTTCATTTTTTTTTCTTTTTTTTTACAATTTCAATTAGTGTGCCAGTTTGTTTAAATTACATTTTTACAAGGAGTTAGGTGTTTTTATTATTGAAAAAATGTTTCTAAACGGGAAAATGTCCCATTTTGAGTCTGATTTAATGTTCCAGCGCAGTTTCATTGGGGTGGTGATTTTTATACTTGAAATTTTTAGACCAGGTTATGGCTGGTTTTTCAATTAGCAGAAAAAAGAGCCAGGCAGCAAAGATTGATATTGCCAATGCAACGAAAACCATTAAATCCCTTACCAGAGGATGATGAACAAAATTTTCAGTAAGATTAATTATTCTTCCACCAATAGGAATATGAACCAGGTAAAGAGAATAGGAAATATTTCCAAGAAACCTGGATATTCGTCCTGAGTACTCGAAGTAGGTAATGAAAAAATAGGGCAGAAGTGCAGCAATGAGATACCTTTTATCAAATTTAGCAAAAATCAGCATCAAGGTAATCAGCAATAAGGTTCCAAATTCACTTTTGCTTAAGTATCCAATGCGGAATTGAAACAACAAAATACCAACGATAAACAGGAGGCTGTAATTAAAGATAAAACTGTGCTGACCAATGTAAAAGCCTGACAATCCAAAAAGAGCGAGGAATATGAAGGCGTCTTTTTTATTTTTGGAAATCAGCAAAGGGAAAACCAGGGCAATGATAATGTAATATTGAAATTCAATGGCAAGTGTCCAGTAAACGTCGTTGAACCACGGGAAATCAAAAAAAGCATTCAGATATCCCAAATGAAGGAATAGCACAGTGAAGTCAATATTAAATAAAGCTCCGCGATAGAATGGGAAAAGGGTACTTAACCAGTTTAAAAATAAAACAAGAATGATACTGAGCAAATAGGGCGGTTCAATTCTGATAAACCTTTTTGACAAAAAAGTTCCTATGTTGCGAATGTTGTAATTTGCCCTGTGCATTGCATAGGGAATTACGAACCCTGAAATGACAAAGAAGACATCGACACCCAAAAAACCATAACGGCCAGTTTTGTAAAGTAAATTGCTTTCAGCAAGGAGATTGGGGTTGCCATGGGTAAAATGAAAGTAGCAAACTGCAATGGCAGCTAGTCCCCTAAGCATGTCGATTGACGTAAGATATCCCAGTTTATCTTTTCCCATTACCTGTTTAACCTTGTTTTAGGTTGAATTTGAGATTAAATTAAAGTATTTACTGGCCACAGCAGTATTTGTATTAAAAATGTAGCCGAAGGGTGGCTCGAACCGGGCATTAAAGCTGATACCACATAGGTCTATTGAAAAATCTGCAGATTGTAATGCTTTAGAATGGATATTTTTTACTGATTTTTTTTCTGTGAATAAAAGAGCCGCGTCGAGCAAGCCAATAAGTTCGTGCTGGCTGGTATAAAGCGGCCTGTATTTTGGATAAATGGCAGGTATTTTAACATAAGAAATAAGCGAAGGATCCAGGGTGAGATGTTTAAATAATTGCTCGTAAATTATACCAAACCGATTGGTTTTAAATATAAACTTTCGGTTTATTATACTATTAAATCCTCTGAAACCGCACGCAACATCAGGTAGCTCAACATTAAAAATTTGTTTGGTCAACATGATGGCAAATAAATTTGATGCAATTTTTGATTCCGGAATATTTTCCAAATCAGAGAATCTGTTTCCTATAACAATGGAACCATTTTGCAGTTTTCCGATAAAATCATCGATATACCCGGGAGGATGCTGGCCGTCACTATCCAGTGTAATAATGTGTGTGCATTTTAATCTGTCAGCATATGCAAGTATATGAATATAAAAATTCGCTAATCCTTTATTGGATGGAATGGTTATAAAATTGAATTGAGAACTTTTTATTAATTCCAAAGAATTATCCGTACTTCCATCATCGAAGAACAAGATGTTGTTTTTCCATTTTTTCAAACCTGCAAACAGGCAGGGGAGGTTTTTCCCTTCATTAAAAACCGGAATAGCTATTAATGGATTTAAATCCATACTTCTGTCTATTTCATTTATAAATAAATTGAGTAATTTTTCGCAAATTCTTGAATACCAAAGTAAATATGCTTCCAAAGTGATTATCCTTTATTGCCTGATAATCCTCTTTTGATTTACGGATAATATTTTTTAGGCTTCTGTTGCTGGCTCCTCCGACTCTCATTTTTACCATTACCTCAGGCAAATACATGGTTGAAATCCTGTATTTACCGAGAAAGCGAAGCATGGTGTCATAATCAGCTGCTATACGGTAGTTAATATTAAAAACACCATATTTTTCATATACTGAGCGTTTAACATAAAAAGTAGGATGAGGTGGCATCCAGCCACATTTAAGGTTTCTTATGCTAAAATTTCCTGATTTCCAGTATCTTAATACTTTGCTTGTGTCTTCCTTATAAACATATTCCAGGTCGCCGTAAATTGAATCAGTATGATGGGTTTGAAAGACATGGGCAACTTTTTCAAGAATCTGGTTATTGGCAAATAAATCGTCAGAATGCATAAATCCAATAACATCTCCGGTTGCCATTCCAATGCCTTTATTAAGCGCATCATAAATACCCTTATCCGGTTCGCTTACAAATTTCGTAATCTTATCACCATAAGATTTGATAATGTCAACCGTCTTATCTTTGGATAATCCATCAACAATGATATACTCAATGTCGGGATATGATTGAGACAGCACTGAATTAATGGCGTCATGAATTGAATTTGCACTGTTGTATGCAATGGTAATGACCGAAATTTTCATAGCAGATATTTTTGCTTAATCTATGATTCTATCTTTAACTGCAATGGCTGGGTTGCCTTGGTATATGCGGTAAGCATCCAGATTTTTTGTGGCAACAGAATTAACAGCCAGTACACTGTGCGATTTGCAGATAACTCCCGGGCATACAATACTGAAAGCCCCTATCCACGCACCATCCTCAAGATGAATGGGTTTGGTAATCAGATCAAAAGTTGTTTTGGTGAAATTGTGATTGCCACATAACAACATGGCGCCCTGAGAAACGCAGCAATGGTCTCCGATGGTTACCCGGTCAAGATTGTCTATCCATGCTTTTTCGCCAATCCAACTATAATTGCCGATAGACAGTTTCCATGGATATTTGATATTAACAGCAGGCTTTATAACAACACCTTTTCCAATTTTTGCCCCAAAAGCCCTTAATAAACTTACTTTTATTCGGCTAATTGGGTTTAGGGGATTGATAAAGAAAAGGATATTGATTAAATACCATAATCCTCTTTTTACCGCTCCGGCGCCAGTATTATACGAGCCTGTTGTGTAAATGGAAAGGTCAGTTTTGTTCATCTTCAAACAGTCTGATGTTTTGATTAAGAATGTCTTTGTTTTTCAGAAATTCATCAGCAATTTCAAGCGCTTTTTGAGACAGAACATTAAAATTTTGCTGAGAAAGGGCTGCCATTGCATTTATTTTACTCACAAAAAGGTGCTTATTGTCAAGCGGCAAGTCCCAGCCAACCTGTTTGTTTTCCAGATTCAGCCAAGGGGTTTTATCGCTGATTAATACGGGGGTTGCAGCCAGGAAACTTTCCAGAATTATATGGCCAAAGTTTTCACCTGTTGTAGGCATAAACATAAAATGATAATTACTTAATGTGTCAAGCACTTTTTCGCCTGGCAGGCTTCCATGGTACTTAACAGTAACGTTATCAGGTAGTTTGGCAATAATTTCCTGGCATTCTTTCCAATAGGCATCGTTGTAAACAGGGCCATAAATATCATAGATTATTTTTCCCTGATGGCATTCCTGCAGAATCTCCAGTGCAAACCGGGTGTTTTTTTCTGGTGAAATTCTGGCGATTGAAACGAGCTTAAGTTCATGCTCATGTTTAACTCTTGGATACCACTCTTTCAGAATCACCTTCATGGGCAGTTCTTCTGCAACAATAACGTTGGATGTTTTGCCAATTGTTATTCTGATATCATTGGCCTCAGCTTCATTTGCAGCGTGAAAAACAACACCTTTATAAAACCCTGTTAACCTGGCCATTTGAATAAAAAGATTTTTCTTAAACCCTTTTACTGATAATGAATGCCTGCCCAGCATCCCGTGCGACGTTATTACAATTCTTTTAGTTCCTTTCCTTTTAGCCAGTATAACAGGCAGAATTGAAAAGTTAAAGGAATAGATTCCATGGATATATACCGCATCAAAATGAGTTGAAAAGACAATTTCTTTCAGGTTTGCGTATGATATTTTATCTGATGAAAGATAATATACATCAGCATTGGGTGCTATTTTATTCCATTTGTTGCTTTCTACCGAATCATAAGGAACTGTTTCGCAGTAGTCAGTATCTCTTGTAACTATTTTGAAATGGTAAATTCCTTCAAGATGTGCAACCTGGTTGGCAAATGCCTTAAGAGTTCCACCTGCTCTGTAACCAGGAAGATACCAGTCAATAAATGATAGGATTATTTTCATGTTCCTGATTTTATTTGTTTATGGGCTCAGAAATCATTTTTCGATACAGCGCAGCATATTTTTCAGCAATATTAGCTGGCAAAAACCGTTTTACATTTTCTTTACCGGCTTCAATTAGATTATTTCTAACTGATTCGTTTTCAATTATTTTCACAATTGCATTCCTTATCTCACTCACATTGGTGGGCTCAACCAGCAGGGCGGCATTTCCTGCAACTTCAGGCATTGAAGTTACAGTTGAAGTGATAACTGGTCTTCCAATGGCATTTGCTTCAATAATTGGCAAACCAAACCCTTCATAAAGAGATACAAAAGATACAATATCTGCTTCCTGATATCTCTTTATTACGTGTTGATAGGGAAGACTAAAATAGTTTTCAAAATCTATTTTATACTTTTCAAGAAGTTGGGTTTGATGTTCCCTCAGATGTCCTAATATGGTGAGCTTTACATTAAGTCCGCTGATGGCTTCAATCAATCGTTCAAGATTCTTGTTATGAGCTGTTCCAACATGCAGAATATTGGGTTTGCTCTTATTAAATTCTTTGTGATGGTATTTAATGGCAGGCGAAATGGCATTATGAATTACCTTTACTTTATCAGGATTTATTTTGATTATTTTCAACAGTTCCTGTTTGGTAAACTCCGAGATAACTGTGATGTATCTGACCCTTTTTGAGGGTAAGGTAAACCAGAAGAACTTAATGATAAACCGGGATATTCCTTTCAGTCTTTTTAATACTTCCAGGTCATGAATGGTAAGCACAGTTTGTTTTTTTTTCATAAACAAAGCGATAAAATGCACATCACCGGTGATGTGGTTTACATCGCCTTGTTTATTTATAACTTCAAAGCAACTTGCCATTCGTTTCACAATCCCTTTACTTGGATTTTTCAGGTAATAATTAGTAGAATGAATATCAGAAGGTAAGGCAGATTGAATAAACCCGAAGAGTTCTTCGATGCTGAAATAATCGGTAAACGGTTTTCTGAAAAAGTAAACAATATGGTTCTTTTTAGTCTCCATGATAAAGCTGTTTGCTTTTATTTAATAGAGAAAAGCAGGTATTGTAACTATAAATTCACATCTTTAATTTGAGAACCTTTGTCATGCCCCAAAATACCAGAAATGCAACCAGGGCAGCTTTTGTGAAATGATTAAAAACAGTGGCGAAATCGGTTTCAGCTTTTACTACCTGAAAGAAAAGAATAGGCAGCCACAAAATGAGGGTCGGATAATTTTTAGAAATGGCTATTGTCTTGATTATAATCCAGTTATAAAATATACCAATAAACAACAGGAAAATAATTCCACCGGTTGCTCCGTAATTTGCATAACCTTCACCAACCAGGGAGATGTCCATACTTGTTGATTCGGGAAGTTCGGTACCGGTAAATCTTTCAAAATTGGCACGTCCGCCTGCAACAGCTTTTTTAGGTGCCAAAACCCTGGGAAGAAGTCCTGCATATAAAGCAGTTTCAATGGTTTCACCTTTCACAAAACCATATTTTTCAGGCATATGGTTGAGTATTCTGGCGATAATCCATCCTTGATTCAGGCGGGCTCCCATGTTTTGAAGCGTTGATGTTTCGAAAAGGCTGGAAGGTTGAGAAAGCCGGCTCATGACTACTTCTTTGTAAATTTCTGAGTTGGATTTTGAACTTTCAGCATACCAGGTCGCCATTCTGTATTCCTGCTTGGTAGATTGAATAAGAAGTATAAGAGCCATTCCAAGAAAAATGATCATCACTTTTCCCAACATGGGGATTTTAAGAACAAAAGCTATAATCAGAAGGGAAAAAAGCATCCAAAGTACCAATTCGCCAAACATACCCATAAGTACCGAAGATGAAATAGCCAATCCCATAACACCGGCAAAAGCTATCCATTTGAACTTTGAGTTTGTAAAAAGAATTAAATACACCCCCACAAATTGCAGTCCTGATAAAAGAAAAAACAAAAATGAGAGACTTTTAGGTAAATATTTGCTGCCAAAACCTGCTGCGAGCCCAATAGCGGCAAGCATATAGCCCAGGTACTTTTTATCTTCAATAAATTTTGTGATCTTTTCAATGTCCTCATGGTTAATAATTCTTTCGTCGGTGAAAGGAAAATATAAGCCCAGCAGCATGGCAGCACACGCAGGTACAACATAATTCATATACTGGGCTTCATCAACAGCCATATAGTATAATGAATCATAAGGCAGGACATTGTATGCCAGTACAGGACCAATAATCCATTGCATCAGGGCAAGAAATGAGATCAAATCACGTACTTCTATTCGTTTACCCAGATCCTGAATAAATTTTATAATCACACAGGTTGAAATAGAAACTCCAATAGCAGAGACAAAATAGAGTCCGGTAAACAGTTGAAAAAAGGCAAATACTATCAGCCCAATCCATATTAATCCAAGACTCCTGTTTGTCAGGTACATTATAAGATGATTACTGGTTTGTAATTAATTTATTTTCAATGCTTTTAACTATTTCAGAAAAAGACCAGCTCTGAATTTTCCGATATGAAAATTCGCCCATTTCAGTAAGCTTGTGTTTGTTGGTTATCATTTTATTTATAGCACTTTTGCAATTTTCGTAATTGCCTGAAGTAAAAATAAAACCATTTCTCTCATTTTCAACCAAATCAACAGCACATCCAACTTTATCACTTACAAGGATTGCTTTTTTACAAGCCATAGCTTCATTCACAACCAGTCCCCAGGTTTCACCGGGGCCCTGCGATGGCAGGGCCAGAATGTTGGCCAGGTGATACACAACGGGCATCTTGCTTTGGTTTTGAAATGGCAGAAAATGTATATTTTTTGCGTTGGCCGCCAGGGTTCTCATTTCATTTTCCAATATTCCATTTCCGACAAAAACCAGATGCACATCAGGTTGGTTACAAGCAACAAAAGCCCTTAGTAGCAAAACCGGATTCTTTTTAGCCTCAAATTTTCCCACAAATAAAATAACTATAGCTTGCTGAGGGATGGCTAACTCTTTTCGCCAGGTATCAGCTGACTGTTGATAAGCATTATTTTCATCAGAAAAACGTTGAATATCAATGGCATGAGGAGCAAAGGATAATTCATTCTCCCTGAGCCCGTGTTTTAAAAAGTAGGCTTTATTGTTTTGACCTACATAGAATGCTCCGTCGATGTATTTGTATACCCATGTGAGTGTGAGCCGGCGGAGGAAAATTTTAATACTTTTAGTTTCATCAAGTAAAGTTGAATCTCCCCTGAAGTAGACAGGAATTTTGCCTTTAAAAAATTTCATGGCAGAAAAGTGGGCTTTGTAATTCCAGCCGAAAATCAATAAAGCATCAGCTCCCCATTGCTGGATAGTGTGGTTTAACTCCGGGCAATCGATACCTTTGTAGCTTCCGGGACCTGGATTGGCTGACACATTTTTTACAAAATCAAAATCATAGCCATTAAGCAGGGGAATATCCCATTTAATTTCTTTTCCGAAATCTTTATCATACAATGAATCAGAACTCTGACTCCAGGTATAGAATACTTTAGGCTCAATACTTTCAGATTTTGCCAGCAGTTCAAACATGGGGGCGTTGTACTGTATGGGATGTGATGAAATAATTGCTAATTTTAATTTTTTCATCTCTCAATTATTTTATTGAAAAATTCAACCTGTTTCTTTGAAGCTTCTCTGGCTGAATAAGGTTCAAATTCGGCCCAATTTGTATCCGGAGTAAAAGGGAGTTTGGATAATAAAGCTGCTAACATTGAATATACATGTTGACCACACACTTCGGGTGAATCATCATTCATAAAAGTTACGCACTCTCCAGCATTGGTTTTTTGCAGAATTTCAACCACACTGCTATTTTCATTAAAAACAGCCAGTAATGGTTTATTGGCTAATATATAAGGGTATAGTTTTGATGCGGTGTAGTTTGTATCAGTTGAACCGGGTATGATTAGCAGGTCGGCATCTTTAAGCACTTTCATGGCCTCAAAATAGGGGAGACGGTCTGTAATTTCAGAGACCAGATGACCTACACCATATTTTTCAGCAATGGGTTCAATTGTTTTGATTCCTTTACCATCGGCGGCATAACTGGTGCCCACAAAAAACATTCTAATCTTACTGAAAATATCATTTCCTGATTCAAGTCCTTTCTTTAATCCCCAAAAAATACTGCTGACTGCCAGGTTCATGTCATGGCCTCCCCGGCCAATGTATACCAGATGGATATTCCCATCAGAATGGTTGAAGAGATGATTTTTTAGTTCTATTTTATCAAGGATTTCAAAATCGATGCTTGCTCCTCCAAAAGGTATTACTCTGCACATTTCGGGGCTGATATTCTCATATCTTTCCATTAAAGTTTTTGGATATCCGGCCGAAACAGAGATAATCCCATCTACTTTTTTCATTGCAAAAGCCTCCATGTATTTATCCATCCGATAAGCCATCCAGAATTTGGGCGGTTGTTCATTTTTAGGCTTATCAAGGTAGAAATCATTCCTCCATGGGTCCTGCATATCAATAATGTAAGGAATGCCGAACTTTTTCTTCCATATTCGCCCTAAAATCATTACAGGAAAAGCTGTAGTGGAAAAATAAATCAGATCGTATTTGTTCGTCCTCAATAACTTATTGCCTGTTAAATAGTATGATTTTAATGAGCGGTAGCCAATATTTCCAAGTCCGAATTTTCTTGTTTTGGAAGCTTCCCAGGCTTTTATTCTGATTATTTCAGCATTGTCAGGCAGTGTTTTCAATAAAACAGGGTCAACACTCATTTCTACAAAAGCCGGTTCAATTGCAACAACCGTACTTTGCCATCCCATTTCATGAAAATACTTCAGGCTTTGTCTGACACGATGCATATCAGCTGCATTAACAGGAGGAAAGTTGGGCGATATAATGAGCACTTTTTTCATGCCTAAGAACTTCAAGTTTTAACTGTGATTTTTTACATTAACTGGTGAATTGAGGTACCATTCAACAAAACGGCTGATTCCTTCCCGAATACCGACAGAGGGTTTATAACCATAGTCAGCCGTTAGTTTATTTACATCAGAGAAAGTGCGTTTTACATCTCCTTTGCGCATGGGCTGGTAATCAATGATGGCTTTTTTCTCCAGCGCATTTTCAATCGTTTGTATGAAATCATGAAGATTTACCGGATTTGAATTTCCAATATTGTAAATCTGATAAGTGTCATTTTTCTGATTTCCTTTAATTACCAAAAATATACCATTCACAATGTCAGATACATAAGTGAAGTCGCGTTCAAGATCACCATTATTAAAAACCGTGATTTTTTTGCCCTCATGGATGTTTTTTACAAAGAGAAACGGAGCCATATCAGGTCTTCCCCAGGGGCCATAAACAGTAAAAAAACGTAAACCAGTTGTTTTAAGATTAAAAAGGTGACTATAGGAATGTGCCATCAATTCATTTGATTTTTTGGTGGCAGCATAAAGACTAATTGGATTGTCAACATTATCATCTTCGCGAAAAGGTACATTATCACGGTCGCCATAAACACTTGAACTGCTGGCATAAATAAAGTGACTAACCCCTGTTTGCCTGCAAGTATCCATGATATTTATAAAGCCGGTGATATTATCGGTAATATACGTGTGAGGATTGGCAATGCTGTATTGCACTCCAGCCTGGGCAGCAAGATTACAAACAATATCAAATTTTTCCTGATTCATCAGTTTTTCAAGGTAATATCTTTCACTGATATCGGTTTTTGAGAATTTAAGATGTGGATGGATGCTGCTCTGATACATGACATTTGGCCAAATATGAGTTTCGTCAAATCCCAGCAATGGAAGTTTGGCATATTTAAGCCTTACATCGTAGTAGCTGTTTATAACATCAATTCCTACAACCTGATATCCTTCTTCAATCAATTTCTTTGTCAGATGGAAACCGATGAATCCCAGGGCTCCTGTTACCAGTATTTTTTTCATAAGCTATTTAAATATTGAAGTAATCATTGCTTTCAGCATAATTTCCTGTTTTTCCCAGCAGAATTTTTCAGTGGAAACCTGCAAGGCGTTTGTTTTAGCTTCTGCAATCAGTTCCTTATCAGATAATAATTTGTTGAGTGTGTCAACCAGACTTTTGCGATCATGGTTTCTAAAAAGAAAAACACAATGAGGAGCTGCGGCAGCAACCTCTTTTTGACCTGAGGTATCGCTTGCCAAAACAGCAATTCCGCCGAGCATGTATTGCAATATTTTATTGGTAATGGTTAAATTTCTGCTGTCAGGAGTATACTCTTCGGTAGCCAAACCTATGTCATGCTCAGCAATTCTTGACAATAACTCCTGATGAGGCACCAGTTTATGAAAATATATTTTGTGACCCAAATGGGCAGGAAATAGCTTAAGAAGTTGTTCCTTGAAATTTCCGAACAGGTTACCCCTCAAGTGCAGTTGTAAAGGGGTTTTAACATCGTTTAGGGCGTCAACTAAAAACTCAAGTCCCCGCCCTGGTCCAATTGTCTGGGAATACCAGTGTATGGATGGTATGCTATGATCGTTTCTGTCAAGGAATTTCCCATCCATGAGGTTTCGTTCGGCAAGTGGAAAAACGTTGTGAAGCACTTTAGGCAGGGGTGAAGCCGCGAAATCAGCAAGCGCCCTGGCCAGGCTGTCAGATGTAGTGTAACAAAGCACCCCTTTGTTTAAGGCCTGTTTTTCATATTTTTCGAGTAGTTTAACAGGCCGGGTCCGGTTGGCTTCAGGCAGCAAATCGTGTGAATACCAATCTTCAAAGTCAAAGGCAACTTTAAACCCTCTTTGTATCAGTTTGCAGCCAATAACGGTACTAATCTCCTGATGGCAGGTATACAAATCAGCGTTTTCATTGATAGCTGCTTTTAAATTCCGTTTATAATCATAACCAAGGGCGTAGGCATTTTCTATCCCTAATCGGGCAATGATTTCTCCGGCTATTCTTTTGCGCAACCGTTCTTTAAAATGGTACCATTTGCCCGCCTGACCGGGAATCATATTGATGACGCCTTTAAGCTTCACCCGCTTATCAATCAGTCTAAAATCTTCTTCAAGCAAATCAGCATAAGTGAAGGTGGTGAGAATGGTCACATCATAACCGGCTTTTGCCAGTGTATTAGCTTCTTTCACAACCCTGGGATTGCGACACAAATGACTCTGGGTGAGGATACAGATTTTTTTATTCATATTACAAACATCCTTTACCGCTAAGTTTGTGAATACCTAACCGCAGTTTTTTTGCCGCTTTCCAACCCAGTAACTCTTTGGTGATTTCAATAATTTTACCACCCATCACAGGTTTTGATGGCTTTTTGCCTGTATCCTTTATTTTTTGTTGGCATATAGTGACAATATCGGGATACATTGGATAGGCATTGATGGCAATTTCCAGATAGAGTGTTGCCATAGCCTGCCGGTACGCGTCTGAATTTGTTTTTTCGCTCAGATAGCTGGATTTACTGTTTAAGGCATGCAAAGCACTCTCAAGATTAGCCTTTTTATTATATTTTGATGAAATGTTTCCGCCTGAAATAAAACGCCTGTAATAATTTATACCACCGGTGGTTCTGATGCCTTTTGAGGCAAGAACAGCTCTGGCAAAATATTCACCATCCTGATCGAGCAATAAAGATTCGTCCCACGGGCCAATTTTATCGGTTATTGATCTGGGTGTAAGCCAGGCGCTTGTCTGCACCATCCATCGTTCGCCATAACCGCCATAAAGCCTCACAAGAAAGTCAACCGGATCGTCGGTGTTGTATATCCAGGCTGATTCTTCGCGTGGATTCATCTCAATGTAATCCTCACCATCCATAAAGTGAACAGAAGGTGATATGCCAAGGCAGCCTTCATTTTTTTCGAGTATACTGATTTGTTTTTCAATCTTATCAAGGCTCAGAACATCATCAGCATCAAGGTATTGAATGTATTTACCTTTACTTAAACTCAGGCCTTTGTTTCTGGCAACACAGGCACCCTGGTTTTTCTGAACCAGTACTTTCAATTTTTCGGATTCGTAAGTTCGGGCAATCTCCACTGTTTTATCCTTCGATCCATCATCAATTACAAAAACCTCAATTTCAGGATAGGTTTGATGCACCACCGAATTGAGCGTTTCAGCAATGAACCTTTCTGCATTATAGGCAGGAATGATAACAGAAACGAGTGGTTGAGAATTTTGCAACATGATTTTCAGGTTCTAAATTAATAAAGCTCTCGTGAGAATTTGGGTCAATGACCAGAGTTTACCATTCCTTTGGTTTAAATATGACCCGTTTGAATATCTCAGTGTAGCTCATCCCTGATTCATTTTTAAGTATTTGCATTGTTTTCAGGGAGTGGTTTTTACCAATTCCTAAAATGTATCTTGCCTGGTTCCATCTTACCTTTCGCAGAGCTCTTTCTTTATCATTTGCATTAAGCGGACATTCAGGCTTCAGGAGCATTTCTTCAGCACACTTTACATATTTGAATGGTATTGTAAAATCAGTGCGGTTATTCTGCATTTCCTGCTCTTCGTGTTCGCGGTACCAAATAACGCCCTGAGCCATAAGAACAACAGGATATCTGGCACTCAACACATGCCACATTTCAAAATCGCCCAGGTATCTTTTCCCTGTGAACCCACCCACACTTTCAAATACATCCTTTTTGATTATTGCAGATAACGGGGCTCTGTGAAATAGCAAAGACTCAAAGTAATGATACTTATATGCTTCCTCACATTTCAACATAAATGGATAAGGCCGCATTTTATCAGCTGGCATAGTAGATAACCCATAGCCAGCTTCCGGAAATTTTTCCATTCCCGAAACCATAACTTCCAGGCCGGTCGGGTAAATCATATCATCGGCATCAACATACTTCAGGTATTTTCCACTGGCCAGGCTGGCTGCTTTATTTCTGTTGGGGTAGTCGCCAAGGTTCTTTTCGTTTTTGAATACTTTGACCCTTTTGTCTTTCTGAGCATAACTTAACGCAATTTCATAACTCTTGTCTTTTGACTGGTCGTCAACTATGATGAGTTCAAAATTTTCGTAAGTAGAAGCTAAAACGCTTTCAACAGCAATTGCCAGATATTTTTCCCGGTTATAAGTGGTCATTAATACGCTGACCAATGGTTTATCATTTGTACTCATTTGCTTGTTTCTTTAGTTTTTTTTTGCCTGGATTCCCTGTGGAGGTAAGCCCACATATTTTTTTTGAGATTTTTCAATCCCGTTCATGCCTTTAGTTTTTGCATAATAGCTGAAAATGAAAGCAGCCTTCCAACCGGCCCTGATTAAGGTAAAGTTATACAAAATCCAATGGAGCTTTTCTGTGAACGATAACTCGTTCATTTTCAATAATCTGTATTTTACTTTCAGGATAGCCACAAGCGGATTCGGGGGATACTTGATATAGCCATAGAATTTATAATTCTGATATAGAATTATGTAACTCCTTTTAAAATAAAATTTAAAATCCTGATGATGATAGTGGTACACACGGGCACGGTAATCATAAACAATTTTATATCCGGCCTCAAGCGCATCTTTAGCCCAGAGTGTATCTTCGGAGAACATCAGTTTCCGAAAGGGCAGTTTTTCTTTGATTGACTTGCGATAAACCGCATTTACATCGTCCCAATTGCAATAGCTGTGTTGCTCTTTTCCGCTCAGGCTGGTAAAATCTTCCTGATTTTTAAATTGCCACCAGAAAGGTTGAGCTTCACTTGCCGGTCTGAACCATTGAAGCGGGTTTTTCTCTTTGTCGTGTGCCACAATCTGCTGTCCGCATACACCTGCAACTTCCGGATCTTCGAAATGCTTCAGCATTAGTTCAATCCAGTTGTCAGTAGCCGGCGTTGCATCCTGAACAGTCATAACAACAAACTCTCCGGTTGCAAGCTGAACACCCAGGTTGCGGGTTTCGCCGTGATTAAACTCAGCAGGAGGGAGGTTGTGGATTTTTACCGGGTATTTTTGAAGCAATTCAAGGGTGCCATCAGTTGAACCGGAATCAATAATAATCACCTCCATTTGTTCTTTAACGGTTTGCCTGAACAAACCATCAAGGCATGAAGGCAGTGTATCTATTCCGTTTTTTACTGGAATTACCACCGAAACCATTACTTTACCGACCAGGCTTTCTTCCATGCTTGATTTATTTTAGTAATTTGTGTTTCCCTATTCCACTTTCCAGTTTTCCTTTATTCATCTCCCGGTTTATAAACGTTTTTACAAATGAATGTTTGTAAAGTCTGAGCACCATCAGTAGCATGAGGAATGAAGATTTAACAGCAAATTTTGCAGTAAAAATGTGGTGTTTCATTCCAAAAGAAAGAATTTTATATGTCACCTTGTAATTCAGCGATTTTATGGCTCCATTAGTCACATTCTGACCTAAATATCTCAGCTTTTGCCAAACTGGTTTATCTTTGGAATGGATGAGTTGAAGGCTATGTGTTGTAAACACTTCCAGCCTGCTGTTCATTTTTGCAGGCGAGCTAATTTCATTCTGACTTATGCTTCCGGTTTTATGCTGCCGGTAATAGATATCCGGCGGGAGCGTATAAAATTTTTCGTATTTCAGGTCTGCGATCAAAGCTTTTAAATGGATATCAACATCCTGCCAGCATGCCAGGCCTTCGGTAAAACCGCCGATTTTTTCAACACCACTCTTTTTCCAGATTGGTCCGCTGGTTTGCCAGACAGCATCCAACGATAAAAACCGGAGAAGGTCAGGTTCGCTGGTTTCAATATTCCACAATACCTCTGATTTTTCAGGAAATTCATAAAACATAAGCATTGGAAATACAAGAAAATCGAGTGCAGGATGTTGTATAATTACATTCAGTCTTTGCTGAAGGCAAAAAGGGGCAAGCAAATCATCAGAATCCAGAAAAATTAAATACTCACCCTTTGATTCTTTTAAACCAATGTTTCGGCAAACCGGAGCGCCTGTAGGTTCGTGGTGACGTTTCAGGTACTTGATACGGCTGTCGGCAGAAGCATATGCATGGCCAATTTCATCGCTGTTATCGTCAGAACCATCGTCCACAACAATAGCTTCCCAATTGGGGTAGGTTTGATTTATAATTGAGTCAAGAGTCTCTTTCAATAAATTACCCCTGTTGAAATTCGGAATAACAATTGAAATTAATACAGAATTTACCATTCGTTTAAAGTTGGTTGATTTTCCAGTTTAAATTCGGATGAATAAGTCCTTTAGGTAAACTTCCAAGTGAAATACCCATTTGATCATACTCGAGTTCAGAAATGGTAAAACTGATTGTTTCAGTTTGAGAAATCAACACTCTTTCTTTAGGTATATCTACCATGATTCTAATGTAATATTTGTGGGCATTCAGAAAGTTTGCAGGGATTTCGCAAATGCTTTCATATTTTCCAACCGCTCTGGGCATGCCTCTGTCCCAAGCAACAAAATCGCTTGTATAAAAAATCTCATCACCTCTGGTTGAGAAAAGTTGCACAATAATTCTCATACTTCTAATCTCTTTCAAAACCTCATAGTTTACTTTTACCAATACAGGTTTTCCATTTGTGAGTATTGATTCAGTGCTGTTGTTTTCATCTACAATTCGAATGCTCTTTAAAAGAAAATCTTCTGATTTTGACATCAGTCCCTGGCCATAGATAGCCATTCTTGAAACCTGATTTGATGCATCAGATAAATAATGGTCAATTATTTCATCTGTTTTTCCGTCTGCTTCTACACTGCCTTTTGAAAGTAATACCGATCTTTTGCAGAGTCTTCGTATTGCACCCATATCATGGCTTACAAAAAGAACTGTCCGGCCATTTTTTGATACTTCGTCCATCTTACCAAGGGCTTTTCGCTGAAAATCAGCGTCTCCAACGGCAAGAACTTCATCAACGATAAGAATTTCAGGTTCTAAATGTGCTGCAACTGCAAACGCCAGCCTTACATACATTCCGCTGGAATAGCGTTTTACAGGTGTATTCACATATTTTTTTATTCCTGAAAATTCAACAATTTCATCAAATTTTAGATTGATTTCCTTTTTGGTCATACCCAAAATCGCCCCGTTCAGGAAAATATTCTCTTTGCCAGTTAATTCAGGATGAAATCCAGTACCAACTTCCAGCAAACTTGCTATTCTGCCATTTATTTTGATATTACCTGAAGTAGGGGCCGTCACTTTTGAAAGCAGTTTGAGCAGTGTAGATTTTCCTGCTCCATTTTTTCCAATTAATCCTACAACCTCGCCTTCAGTTACTTGAAAATTAATGTTTTGTAATGCCCAAACATATTGATCTCCAACGGAATCCAGGGTATTTGTGCTTCCTATTTTTAAGCTAGGATCCTCTTTACCTCTTACTTTAGCGATGAATCGGTTTAAATCATGACTCAGCGTACCTGTACTCACAACACCCAACCGGTATTGTTTTGAAACATCCTCGAATTTTATAACAACTTTTGACATTTTTTTTCAATTTAAGACGTTAATAATCAGAAAAGTAGCTGATTAAACTGTATCCATAAAAGTTCGCTCAACCTTATTGAAAATAAGAATGCCTATTAGCAATAAGACAATCGTAAACCCAAAGGAATAAAGAAGATAAGCATAACTTATACTTCCCGTTCCGAGTAATGCAGTTTTAAATGTTTCAATGATAGGAGTCATGGGGTTAGCCAGCACCAGTAACCTGTATTTTTCAGGAATTTGCGACAAGGGGTAAATAACCGGAGTCGCATACATCCAGAGGGTTACTCCGAATGTAACCAAATGAACCAAATCGCGGTATTTTGTAGTCAGTGATGAGATAATAATCCCAAAGCCCAGCCCCATCCCGGCTATCATTAACACAAGTACAGGAATAAGCAATACTGTTATTCCAGGGTGCACGTCAGCTCCTTTCATCATAAAATAGAACAAAAAGGCCAGCAAAAAGAGGAATTGGATTACAAAACTTACCAGATTAGAAATCACAATAGATATAGGCATAGCAAGCCGGGGAAAATACACTTTTCCAAAAATTGAAGCATTCTTGATGAAAGTCTGTGAGGTGTCATTTAGGCAGGTTGAAAAATAGTTCCATCCGACTATTCCTGAGAGATAGAACAACATTTTAGGGATTCCATCGGTTGGGATTCCTGCAATGTTTCCAAAAACTACCGTAAACATAAGGGTAGTTAACAATGGCTGAATAATGAACCAGATTGGGCCCAGAATGGTTTGCTTGTATTTTGAAACAAAATCCCTTCTTACGAAAAGGCCAATCAGGTCGCGGTATTGCCATAATTCCTTAAGATTAACATCAAACAGGCTGCGCTTGGGCTTTAAAATAATTGTCCAGGATTCATTCGCTCCTGTGTCAGTCTGACCCGCTATTTTGGTATTTGCCATATTATTTCAGATTTTGAGCTTTATTGATTTTTTGAAAGGAAGTCAGCATAAGCGCTTTTTATCCCTTCTTCAAGTTGAATGGATGGTGAATATCCCAGCGATTTAAGATAGGAAATGTCTAAAAGCTTTCTGGGGGTTCCATCTGGTTTGGTAACATCAAATTCAAGTTCTCCTTTAAATCCCACTATGCTTTTGATGAGTAAAGCTAAATCCTTAATTGAGATATCCTGACCCCATCCGATATTCACAAACTTATTTCCACTGTAGTTATTCATCAGAAAAATACAGGCGTTAGCCAAATCATCCACATGCATAAATTCTCTTAGTGGAGAACCTGTGCCCCAGATAATTACCTTGTCTTTATTGCTGATTTTTGCCTCATGAAATTTTCTGATAAGAGCCGGAAGTACATGTGAATTCTGAAGGTCATAGTTATCTTCAGGGCCATACAGATTGGTTGGCATGGCAGCAATAAAGTCGGTACCATATTGCAGATTGTAATTTTCACAAAGCTTCAATCCTGCAATTTTTGCAATAGCATAGGGTTCATTCGTATATTCAAGAAGTCCTGTAAGAAGGTACTCTTCTTTAATAGGCTGAGGCGCATGTTTAGGATAAATGCAGGAACTGCCAAGGAAGAGTAGCTTTTTAACATTGCTTTGCCAGGCATTGTGCAGTACGTTATTCTGAATTACCAGATTTTCGTAAAGAAATTGAGCCCGGTAAGTATTGTTGGCCACAATGCCTCCAACTTTAGCGGCAGCATAAAAAACGTAATCAGGTTGGTATTCACTATACATTGTTTCAACAGCGTGCTGATTCATTAAATCAATCTGAATATAACGCACAGCATCAGAAACGGCAGATGGTTTTCTGTTTCTGTAAGTGCCAGATACATTGGTATATCCCTGTTTGATTAAAGCACGTACTATTGAACTGCCCACCATGCCGGCTGCACCTGCAACCAGTATCTTATCCGTTTTATTCATAGTAACTGTGTATTTCGTATCCACCATCTTTCAGGTATTTGTCTTTCTGCATCAATTTGATGTCAGACATCATCATGTCATGCACTAAGGCCTTCAAATCATATTCTGGTTCCCACCCAAGTTTTTGTTTTGATTTTGTAGGATCGCCAATCAGTAACTCAACTTCTGTGGGTCTGAAATAACGCTCATCTATTTTAACGACAACAGTTCCCGGTTTGATGTAATAGTTTTCATTTGAGCATGAAGCTACAATGCCTGTTTCATGAATTCCTTCACCCTTAAACTCAAGCGCGATGCCAACCTCTTCAAAAGCAAGCCTTACAAAGTCTCTTACTTCGGTGGTAACACCCGTTGCTATTACGTAATCATCAGGTTTGTCTTGTTGCAAAATAAGGTGCATGGCTTTGATATAATCTTTTGCATGCCCCCAGTCGCGTTTAGCCGAAAGATTCCCCAAATGAAGAGAATCCTGCATCCCCATGGCAATTTTTGCAACTGCCATGGTAATTTTCCGGGTAACAAATGTTTCTCCACGGATAGGTGATTCGTGATTGAATAATATTCCATTGCAGGCAAACATGTTATATGCTTCGCGGTAATTTACCATAATCCAGTATGCATATAGTTTAGCTACAGCATAAGGGGAGCGGGGATAAAACGGCGTTTTTTCACTTTGCGGAATCTCCTGAACCAGTCCGTAGAGTTCAGAAGTGGATGCCTGGTAAATTTTAGTTTTTTCGGTCAGATTTAAGAGTCTGACAGCTTCCAGCAACCTCAGAGCACCAATTGCATCAGCGTTTGCTGTATATTCGGCCGTGTCAAAACTTACCTTAACATGCGACATTGCGGCCAGATTGTATATCTCGTCAGGCTGGGTTTCCTGCACAATTCTAATCAAATTGGTAGAATCGGTCATATCTCCATAATGGAGAATGAAATTTTGGTTATCAACAAAAGGATCCTGATAAAGGTGATCAATACGGTTGGTATTGAAAAGAGATGATCTTCTTTTGATACCATGTACAATGTATCCTTTTTTTAACAAATATTCCGAAAGATAGGCTCCATCCTGACCGGTAATTCCTGTAATGAGTGCAATTTTATTGTTCATCCTGCCTTGGGTTTAAGTTATATTTTTCTTAAAAAGTTAATGATTTTTCTTCTGAAATTTAAAGCAAGCTCAAAAAGGATAAATCTTTTAGGGGCTTCTTCACCATAAATTCTGATATTTCTCTCGTTGAGCCTGATGTCTGCATCATTATATACAATGGACAACCTGTTCATCTGGTTTTCAACAGCTTCATTGATAGCAGATACAAATTCTTTTTTACGTGTAAAATTGTGACGTACAATAAATAAGGTGGCATCGCAATATTTATTCAAAAGAAATGCATCGCCAAATAAGCCAATAGGAGGGGTGTCAATGATGATATAATCATATTTGTTTCTTAAATCATCAAACATCATTTTAGTTTTATCCGATTCAATTAATTCATCAGGATTAGGCGGGATAGGCCCGGACAAAAGAATGTCGAGATTTTTAGTATAGGTTTTTTGAATAACTTGTTCAATGGGTAAGTTGTTGACCAAATAGGAAGTTATGCCTGTATCAGGGTTCAGATTAAAATCAGCCAGCTCATTCGGACTTCTGAAGTCGAAGCCGATAAACAGGGCTTTTTTTCCTGTGAGGGCATAAACTGAGGCAAAGTTGATGGCAAAAAACGATTTCCCTTCTTCAACAGAACTTGATGTGATAATTACTACCTGTTCCTGATTCTCGGGTTTTAAGTTAAGTTTTATTCTTATAATTCTGAATAATTCAGTAAAGTAGGAGTTGGGCGAACGCAGTACAACATCAGATTTATCTGACGGACTATTGGCAATAGAGCCAATTAATGTGACAGGTGTATTTGAAGTAATATCTTCATCAGCCATTACTCTGTTGTTTAGAAATACAATCAGAAAAAGAAAAATGGCAGGAAGAAGAATGGCCCAGATAATGGCATTGATATAGGCTGATTTGGGATTTTTCGAAACATTTGAAATTCCTGACTCGCCAGCAAAATCAATAATTTCATGGTCAGGAGTATTAGCTGCCCTTTGAATTTCAACTTCAGCTTTTCTGCGAAGCAAAAAATCATAAAGATTATCGATAATTTTAAACTTCCGCATGATGGCGATATACTCACGTTCAATTCCCGGAAGCTTTAAAAACTCATCATTCAGTGACCACATTCTGTAATCGGTACTGTTTACTTTTTGATCTACAGAGGTGATTACCGTAGTGATACTTTCAACCAGTGAGGCCTTCATTACCTCTATTTCACGGTTAAGTACCTGAATATATGGGTTCTTATCAGTTGAATTGGCAAGAAGATTGTCTCTTTCCTGGATTTTTTTTGACAGTCTGCCTGAAAGTTCATTAAACATGGGAAGATTGTATCCCATAGACGAGGGCATTACCATATCATCGAGGTCTTCTCGTTCTTTGACATAATTCAACAGGTAATTATAGTATTCAAGGTCAATCAGGAAGTTCTTCTTATCTTTTGATTCAGAATCAAGATTTTTGAGTAAGCTGCCCACTTTCTCTTCAAGTTGCATAAACTGGTAAGTTTTCCTGAAGTCCTCCAATTGTTGTTCAGTAACACTCAGTTCGTCCTTAAACTGTACGATTTGAGCTTCAATAAAGGTTATAATGTTGGAAAGGATTTCATTTTTCTTATCAAGGTTGCTTTGCAGAAATTCCCTGGTGAGTTGATTCAGGTAGTCTTTCTCTTTTTCCTTGTTGGTGCCGGTGGTTGAAATGATTAATATGGAAGGCCCATTTTCGACATACACATTCGTTTTGCCCATGTATTCGGCAACCAAACCATTTATTTCATTAATTTTAAAACTCCAGTCATGGTTGACCAATTCAGATGGATTTATAGAATCTTTTAGTACAAGCCGGAAACTATAATCTTTTGAAGCGATAAGTGCACCTGTTTTGTATTGAGCAGATTTATTGAATAAGGAGGTTTCATCTGAGGATAATTCAAATGTTCCTGAAGAGATAAACCTGACATTAATACGTTTGTATCTGGGTTGCTTATGGTTTTTATCAAATTCAATGATAAAGGGGGAATTTTTGTAAATCTCATTCCAGATGTATTCACCTTTCTCATAGTATGAGACTTCAAAATCAAGCTTTTCTATTATCTTCTTAATTTGCCCGTATGATTTTAGCAATGCTATCTGATTGTCAATTAGTTTTGAGCTAAGAAACATAGGGGCGGCTGAAATATTTCCCTTCTCCTGCAATACAGAGGCGTTGCTTTTATCTTCAATCAGTACACTGGTTTTTAAGCTATATTGTGGTACAATATATCTATTGGAATCGCGGGCAAAAAGAAAGGCGATGATTAACGAGATGGCAAAAAAGTACCAGTTTTTGGCATATTTGGACAGAATTCTCTTTACATCAATATCTGATTTTACTGAGTTAACTGTTTTTCCCATGATGAATCTTAATTGGCATTAATATTTCTGAATAAAAGGAAAACCGTAATGGTGGTGGTAAGAAGTGATGATATGATTGAAAGTGAGAAGGTGGGCGTAAGTCCAATTGATTTTGCCCGCATGGGTTCAACATAAACCACATCATTGGGGAAAACATAAAACATATTATTTTCAATAAGTTTTCCACTGGTTACATCAACCAGGTAGACAACTTTTTTACCATTTATTGTTCTGAGTACTTTTAATTTTTGTCTTTTTGCATAATTGGTCATGCCGCCTGCAAGGGTTAAGGCTTCAAGAATTGTTATCTTGCTTTTTGTCATGTTATATAAGCCTTCTTTATTCACCTCTCCAATAATGTTTACTGTATTGTTAATCAGCCTTACTTCAATCCTTATTCTGTCTCCCAGGATACTTGACGCTGCTCTTTTAACCGTATCATGAGCCTGCTCTATTGTTAATCCGCCAAGTTTAATGTTTCCGAGATAGGGAAAGTTAATATTGCCTTCTTCATTTACATAATAACCCATAAGTGATTGGTTGTTGGTGCTTAGGTAGTTAAGTCCTGTAGTAGGCTGAAGAAAATCCGTGATTTCCTTTTCAATAGAAAGAATATTCACATATAAATAATCATTGGGTTGAATTTTATAGTCCTTTTGGATATCAGGATTATCAACAAAATTATTTGCAAAAACACTGTCGTTTATCTTGTTGTATTGCATCAGCAGCATCTTCTTTTGTGGTATACACGAAGAAAACAGAATGACCCAAAGGCACAAAGCCGGTAAAAGTTTTGTTAAAGCCTTTAGCACCAGAGCTTTTTTATTGTTCATAGTAATTGGATTCATTTTAATACAAATATATGTCCTAAACCAGTTAAAGTAATGGCTTCACCCTTTACTTTTCATTGATTTTACTCAAAAAACTATTCATTTAACAGCTTATTTGGCAAGACCAAAATATTTAAGAAAAATGCAAGAAACTTTCAAATGGAAGGCGTGCTTTATCTGTATCAGGTTAATTACAAACAAGCAGATTGTAAATTGTTTATTTACAGTATTTTGGATAGCAATCGGAGTACTTCTAATTTTTCAATGGGTTTAATGAGCGTACCTTTGAAATTGTTTTCGACAATTTTTCTGTTCCAGTTGCTCTCCGAAAAGGCTGTTTGTGCAATAAAAGGAACATTCATGTATTCGGGCCATTTTTGCTCAATCTCACGCTTTAAACTAATGCCATTCCAGGGCTCTGGTAAGCCAATATCCATGAGAATAGTATTAAACAAAATGCCTTTATTAAAATGCATTTCAATCAGATTCAAGGCCTCATTACCGGAATAAGCAATGACAATTTCAGCAAAATTATTGATAAAAATATCCAAAACTTTGGCATTAATTTTATCATCTTCAATGACCAGTATTTTGGAATTTTTGATTTTGATTTCATTTTCAAGAGAAACTTCTAACTCTTTTGAGGTTGTTGCCTGATTAATTGCAAATGTTAAAGTGGCAATTTCGCCAAAATGAGTGCCTGTTTGAAAGGATATTTTTCCTTCAAGCAGATTTAAATTATTGAGTGTTTCTGTTAATGAAGGTACAATTTCGTAAAGTTCTTTCTTGTAATCATATTCATTCTGAGTGCTCTCACGCCGGATGGAGTTGATGATACTTTGAGGTATATCCATTCCAATGTTATCAATAATAATGATAAGCTTATCCGTATTATTGTCCAACAATGCATTCACTGAAACCTTGTTGTTTCGGGTATACCTGATGGCTTTTTGAATTAAAAAATATAAAATCTGGGTAAGACGCTCTTCATCAATGAAAATTTTGGTGTCAAAATTTTTCTTAAGCTCAAAATCAATTTCGTGCAACTGAATTTCGTTGCTCAGGAGAATTTCAAATTTTTGAAATAATACTCCTAAATCGACGTAAGTGAATTTTAATCTTGCCCCGTTATTTGGCTCAGATTTATCTTTATTGTCGATAATTGATTTTAGTCGGTTTCCATTTTTTAATATTCCATCAATATAGCTTGATATCTTGAAATCAGACTGAATGGTATTTTCCTTTTTAAGGATTGACCCAAACCCAATGATGCCATTTAATGCTGTTCTTACTTCGTGTTGTTGGTCAATACTCCAAGATATAGCATTTGGTTTAGTGTCAGAAATACTTACACCAGCTTCTTTGCTGGTTGGATTAGGAAGGGCTGCTGGTTTTGATTTTGCGGATGGTGTATTGATTTTATGGACTATCCCTAAAAATTTTTGTCCTTCAATTTCTTTAAACTCCAGATTAATTGAAATGAGGTAGTTCGAAGCGTTTAATAAAAAGAGACTTTCACTGAATTCAAACAACTGTCGGTTGTCCAGTGGATTTTGCTCTTCTTTAAAGGTAAAAAAGATGTCTCGTACCGAAATTTCAATTAAATCAAGTTCATTGTATCCGCTAAGTTCTTCAAAACTCCGGTTCAATAAAAGAATATCACCTTCAAAATCAGCCAAAAAACAACAATCGCGCTTGCCATCGATAAGAGATCGATAGTATTGCCTGTTGCCCAATTGCTTTTTAGGCCTGCGATCTTTATTTCCAAAAGCAGATAAGATATGAAATCCTCCCGAAAAAAATTACTGTATAGTTTATCCCGCAGCAAAAATAGCAAATTTTGCTGCTTTGTCTATTCTTTAGGAAAATGTTTTAGGATTATACCGGAAAACTTCCTGGCGATGCTCTCCCAATCATACTCCTGAAGAAACGTTTCTCTTGTAGAAGCCACTAATGGCAGATATTGTTGCTCATAATTGGAAAATATCTCCTGAATCTTATCAGCATAATCTGAGCCCTTGGCCTGAAGTGAAAATCTGAATCCGTTTTTGTGATTCATAACAGAAGCAGCAGTTCCTCCGGTATCGCTTGTTAAAGAAGGGATGCCAAATGCACTGGCTTCAGCAAAAACAACGCCAAAGCATTCAGCTCTTGTGGGTACAATTAGAAAATGATGTTCAAGTAACAGCGATTCAAATACTTTATAATCTTCAGGATTGTTCTTGTTAAGGAATGGGATTACGGTCAAATCATCGTCATGATATGTATCAGGCGGAATACAGCCACAAACAGTCAGACTGCTTTTTATTCCGCGCTTTTTAAGTTCTATCATAGTGTCAAATGCCACAGCTCCGCCTTTTCTTTCCCACTCAACACCTAAAAAAAGTAATTTACAAACATCCCGTTGTTTGTTATTCAGCGAAAGTTGTTGCGTTGGAATATTGTCCATATTGGGACCGAACGGCAACCTATGTATTTTTAAAGGATCAATACGATATTTTGAGATAGCTGAATTTGCTGCCCATTCTGAGGTAAATATGCATATTGCAGCCTTGTTTAAAGCCAATTGCTCTATTTTGTTTCCTTCTCTGATGGATATTTGCATGAAGTTTGAAAACCATTCATAATATCCGTAAAGGCTGTCAAATGTTGCATCAGAAAGATAAATAATTGGAATATCAGTTTTTAATAAGGCAATTTCTGATGAAGCCCGTGGAGCAAAAATAAAATCAAATTCTTTTCCCTTCAGTTTTTTATTAAACTCAAGAGCATAAAGATAAGAAAGCAAGTAAGAATGATCCAGGTTGTATCGTCTTGGGAATTTTCTCAGGAAACGACTGAGAAAACCTTTCAGGATTTTTCTGTTGTTGACCGGGCCTACCACCTCAACAAATTCAAAGTGCGACTGAAACATTTTCAGGAAGTTATAAGATACACCTGAAAGTGCTTTTCTGTCAAGAGGGTCGAATGAGGAGAGAAATCCTACCTTATAGTTCAACTTACCGGCTGAGCTCATCTTTATTTTTTTTATGGAGGTAAAAATACAACTGTTTGGTTTCAGTCCTTATAATAAACAGCAAATTATACATTAAAAAATATAAATAAATGACGCTATTAGAAATAGTAACAAAATAGAAAATGAAATTAATAATAAATGAAAAATTAAATCATTTTTTACATACATAATAAACGATTAAAATATAAGTAGAATGGTTATTATATTTTAGATAATGAACCATTAAAATATGGATTCTTTAAAATAACTTCATGTTTTATAACTATGCCAGCATGCCTCCTATGAATCGCTGTTTATTGTTGCAACTGTAAATATTTTTGCCAGGCCGGAGTGTCATTTCAGGAGTGAAAAATCAAATGTATCTTTTCATAATGAGTTTTTTCTAAACTGGGCCTGGTGGCTGATTTATTTGTATGATAAATTCTTGTTAAACCATGTTAAACAGCAGAAATAGTCTTATATTTGCTATTCATTGTAAGGGATTATTTCTTCTTTTCTTTTGGGAATATTCGGCTAAATAATTTGTTAAGTAGCACATAATCATATGTCTGATTTATTTTCAGTTGAGATGCTTTTTCCAATTATCGGCTCTTTTTCTGTAGCGCTTATTCTTACTGCACTTTGTATTCCGGTAATTATTAAATTGAGTAAAAAGTATCAACTTGTTGATAATCCGGATCATCGGAAGTTACATAAGGACCCTGTTCCCACTCTTGGCGGTGTTGGTTTTTTTATTGGGACAATCATCATTTTTCTTTTTTGGATGTTTGTTTACGGTAAATTTTCAGACGCGATACTGTTTTTTGGCTTGATTACTTTATTTGTTACCGGGATTTTTGATGATTTGAAGGATCTCAGAGCATCTGTCAAATTTTTGATTCAAATTATTGTAGCGCTGGTTATAGCCTATTATGGGTTTAAAATTGATTCACTCAATGGCGTTTTTGGCATTTATGGTATGCCTGTATTAGCGCAATACGCCTTCTCGGTTTTATTAATTGTTGGGTTAACCAATGCTTTTAATTTAATAGATGGCATAGATGGTTTGGCCGGAGGTCTGGCATTTATCAATTCACTTGTTTTAGGTTTTGTTTTGCTTCTTCAGAGCAATGTGATGTACAGCATACTGGCTTTCACTTTTGCCGGGGCTCTTTTAGGCTTCTTAATTTTCAATTTCAACCCGGCTAAAATTTTCATGGGCGACACTGGGTCACTCATCGTTGGGTTTTTGATGGCTGTGCTTGGAATTGTGGTTATGAAGGGGGGGGCTTTTTCAGGAGGATTACATCTCAATTCCGGAAGCCTTACCATTATTGTGGTTGGTATCTTATTACTTCCCGTATATGACACACTGAGAGTTTTTACCGAACGCATTTTGAAGAAAAACTCACCTTTCAAACCTGATAAAACCCATGTGCATCACTTATTAATTGAAACTGGTGCAAATCATAAAAAAGCAGCCATTATCCTTTACATATCAGATATTCTGATAATTGCGCTTGCCTTTTTAATAAGAAACATAAATCCCTCATTATCAATATTATTGCTTTTTATTCTTGCTTCAGTTCTTTCTGAAAGTATAAATCTGAAAAGATGGTTAATTGAGGTTTCAAAAGGGAAACAAGCAAGTGAGGAAAAGATTAAAATTACGTCCGAAAACAGGTTTCTTGAGGATATCCTTGATGATAAAGAATAACCCTAAAAACAATGGAAAAAAAAGAACTTATTTATTTGGTTGAAGACAATGCGATATTTGCATCCACTACCAGTAAGGGCCTCGAAAATGAACTGGGATTTATGGTCATGGTTTTTCAAACAGGCGAACTATTGCTTCAACATATTGCTGAGCACCCTGATGAAATCCCGTCAATCGTCATTCTTGATTACTACCTCAACAGCGAAGTGCCTGATGCAATGAACGGAGGAGAAGTTCTTGCCAAGCTTAAAGATCCTGTAAAACGAAATAATCCTCTTCGTAAAACGCCTGTTATTATTTTGTCTTCTGCTGATGAGCTTGGCACTGCCGTAAATTTGCTCAAGAAAGGTGCGACCGACTATATTCTGAAAGAAGATGGTTTTTTCGACAATTTGAAAAAAACAATTAATACAATATTAAGTATCCGAAATTATCAGTCTGAAATTCAGTTTCATAAAAATAAAGCTGAAAATTACAGAAAACGCCTGATAATCATGGGAGCCATTATTGTGGCATTGTTGGGATTGGTTATCTATCTTTTTAGCTGATTAGCCATTCATGTTTCGATTGCAGTTCATGGATGAATAGAAGGTCATTCATTTTCTGACATTAAAAATTCCCTGATATTATCCAGATAGATTGCTGGTTGCTCGCGGCTGATGGAATGGCCTGCATCCGGTATGACTTTAAATGTATGCCGGATAAAGAGATTCGTATATTCGTTTTGGTAACCCCATTTTATGCCATCGCATTGTCCGCGCATTACAAGGGCTGGAATCGGACAGTTTTTTAATTTCTCCCTGATGTTATGCACCGATTTGAAACTCTGTATTGTTTTGATCATGGAATAATATCCTGAGCCTGCTTCCATTTGACTGGCCAATGCAGATGAATCACAAACGGTTGATTTTGACATTTCAAAGTTCAATAAGGTGGAGAAAGCATCCATTTCAGTGTTTGAGGCCAATTTCAGACCGAATGTTTTGGCCATCCCTTCTACAAATTTTGCCCTGATGTTATAGACTTTTTCTTTTCCCTGGCGATTGGTATACTGTGGGGATCTCAGTTTCAGACTATCAGGTGGGTTAACTTTTTCGAGCAAGTTATTGACAGGAAGAATTGGCCCCGGTCCTGTAAAAATTACTTTTTCAACTTTGTGAGGATTATCGGCAATAAAGGCACATGCTAGCATAGCACCCCATGATTGCCCGATAAGTATAACCTTATCAGCTCCCAGCGTTTTTACAATGTCTTCAAGGTCATTTTTGTGCCTTTCAACAGAATATTCATCTATATTTTCAAGTCTTTCAGATGCACCACAACCTACCTGATCATAGAAATACAAATCAAATCCATCGTTTGACAGAGGGGCTAATAGCGCAATGTTTTTGTTATATACCGGGCCACCTGGGCCGCCCTGAAGGAAAATTACAGGATAAGGTTTTTGCCGGCCTTTTGCTGGAATATGTGTATAGGCAATAGCTGAACCCGTTGACAAAAACCAGTATCTGGTTCCGGTACGTATGCTATAATGAGGAACATTGTAATTACGCGGAAGAAATACAATTAACAAAAAAATGACAACAAAGAGCATAAAATTAAATACAATCAACCTGAGTACTCTTTTTCTCATTTTGCTATCTATTTAGGATGGTTTTCAGCTGATATCCGGTTTATTTCGTTCCAGTTGATTTCAGGATTTCCTGTAATGCAAACATTTCATCGCGCAATCGGGCAGCTTCAATAAAATCAAGTTCCTTGGCTGCCTTTTCCATTGCTTTTTTACTTTGAGCAATTGCCTTTTCGAGCTGTTCCTTATTCATATATTTTATGACAGGATCAGCCGCCAGATTGGTGCTTTCCTGTTCAATATAGGCTTTGGCAGGCCGGGTTGATGAATCAGCAACGGCAGTTTGTCCGATGATAGAAGTGGTTGATTTTACAATCTGGCGAGGGGTAATGTTATTTTCAGCATTGTATGCCAGTTGCCTGGTGCGGCGTCTGTCTGTTTCTTCTATGGTTTTACGCATAGAATCAGTGATTTTATCGGCGTACATGATTACTTTGCTATTGATATTTCGCGCTGCTCTTCCGGCTGTTTGAGTGAGCGATCTTTCAGAGCGCAGAAATCCTTCCTTATCTGCATCCAGGATGGCAACCAACGAAACTTCAGGCAGATCGAGGCCTTCTCTTAAAAGGTTAACGCCCACAAGTACATCAAAAATTCCAAGTCGTAAATCGCGCAGAATTTCAACCCGCTCAATCGTATCTACATCAGAATGAATGTATCGGCAGTTAATATCAACCTTTGTAAGATATTTGGTGAGTTCTTCAGCCATCCGCTTGGTAAGTGTTGTTACCAGTGTCCGGCCTCCCGCTTTCATTGTTCTTGAGATTTCATCCAGCAAATCGTCCACCTGGTTGAGACTCGGACGAACCTCAATTGGTGGATCTACCAGGCCCGTTGGCCTGATAAGCTGCTCAACAATAATACCTTCTGACTTCTGAAGTTCAAAATCAGCCGGAGTTGCACTCACATAAATTGTTTGGCCTGTAATACTTTCAAATTCATCAAACTTGAGAGGTCTGTTATCCATGGCCGATGGCAACCTGAATCCATATTCAACCAATGTCGTTTTGCGCGAGCGGTCGCCTCCGTACATGGCTCTAATCTGCGAAACAGTAACATGGCTTTCATCAATAACCATGATAAAATCGTCAGGGAAGTAATCGAGTAAACAGAATGGGCGTGAACCTGTTGAACGTCCGTCAAAGTACCTTGAGTAGTTCTCAATACCAGAGCAATAGCCAAGTTCACGCATCATTTCAATGTCATAAGTAACTCTGTCTTCCAGTCTTCTGGCTTCCAGTTGTTTTCCGTTTTCATTGAAATATTCAACCTGCTTTATCATGTCAGACTGAATTTCCTGCAATGAATTTTTCATTTTTTCCTTCGAAGTAACGAAGATATTTGCCGGATATATGTTTATCTGCTCCAGTTTTTCAATCATCTGGCCATCAGTAGGGTTGAATGACTCAATTTCTTCAATCTCATCATCCCAGAAAAGCAAGCGAACGGCATAATCGGCATAGGCCGGAAAAATATCAACCGTATCACCTTTTACTCTGAAATTGCCACGTGTGAAGTCAGCTTCAGTCCGACTGTAAAGGCCCTCCACAAAACTCCATAAAAGCTTATTGCGGTTATATTTTTCTCCTTTTTTAAGTCTGATAACATTGTTGGCAAAATCATCAGGATTTCCAATGCCATAAATGCATGATACCGAAGAAACTACAATAATATCGCGGCGGCCCGAAAGAAGTGAGGACGTTGCGCTGAGCCTTAATTTTTCAATTTCGTCATTGATCGAAAGATCTTTTTCAATATAGGTATTGGTAGTGGGTATAAATGCTTCGGGTTGGTAGTAATCATAATAAGAAACAAAATACTCAACAGCATTTTCAGGAAAAAACTGTTTAAACTCACCATAAAGTTGAGCTGCCAGTGTTTTATTATGGCTCAGAATCAGTGTAGGTCTGTTAACCTGGCTTATCATATTGGCAATAGTGAAAGTTTTACCCGAGCCGGTTACACCCAGCAAAACCTGGGCAGGATCACCACGCCGGAGACCTTCAACCAGTTGCTTAATGGCCTGCGGTTGATCGCCTGTGGGCTCAAATTCAGAGGTTAGTTTAAAATTCATAGCAGGATAATCGTGAAACGCTGCAAATTTAACAGTTATTCACCGGTTAAGTTAATTCAAATGGGTGAATATTAGGTTTTATTTAAACCTGAATGAAGCGCTCACAGGAAAGTGATCGGAAAGCCAGATCTTATATCGTTTGTAATTTCCTGGAATAAGTTGATCTGAAATCAGGATGTGATCGATTCTGACAGGATATAGGCTTTGCGCATAAGTGCGGTTAAAACCCCGGTTCTGAAGATAAGCGGCATCAGTCATCCCATCCATAATGACACGGTAAGCGAAAGAGGCAGGAGTATCGTTAAAATCACCTGCGACTATAACGGGGTAGGGGCTTTTTCTGATACTTTCAGACACGGCCAGGGCTTGGTATGAGCGGATACGGTAAGCAGTGCGCAATTTGGAAACAGTCATTCTGATATAGTGAAAGATATTCTCTTTCGATGGTAATTGTTTATCAGGTCTTAATAGTTGTTTTTCGTCAAGAAGTTTAACCGATTGAAGATGTATATTGTAAACTCTTACCGTTCCTTCCGGAAACTGAATATCAGTATAAATTCCACATATGTCAGTTTCCATGGTAAATATGGTCCCTTCCTGCAAAACCGGGTAATTGGTTGATGTTACATATGTATAACTGGTCCCTTTAAAGCTTCTGTCAAAATCAGAAAGGTGTTTGTGCGAAAGATTTAATCCTGAATTCAGAAAATCAATATAACGTGCATGCCGTCTGTCTTTCATGGCATATTCCTGCATACAGGCAACAGCAGGCTCCAAATCGTTCAGGAAATGATGCACCTGAACCTGTTTTTCATAATTTGACTTGCCATTTCCGGGGCCGGCAAAGCCATGGACATTGTAGGAAATGATTGTGTATTCATTTTTACTTCCCGTTTCCGATTTTTTTAACGGCAGATTGTAGTGCCTCAACATCATCGGGAGGCCAGCAATCATAGGTACAAGCATCAACAATAGCCAAAAGCGATGTTTGATTAAAAGCAGAGCATTTACAAACGTGGCAGCCCAAAGGATAGGGAAGGCAAGACCGGCAAGCGCTGCAGGCCAGAAATAATAAGGATTAATATAAGGAGCGCACAACGAAAGAACCAGCAACAATATAAGGATAATGCCTGATAATTTAATTGAATATAAGTATAACTTCTTAAGCTTTAGATACATGTCAATCTTCTTTAAGATTGAAAATGCGGGCTGTAACCGGATAGTGATCTGACCATCGCTCCCTGATGCGTGCGTATTCAGTTGATGAAAAGCGCATATCATGCAAAATATAGTCTATCCTGAAAGAGGGGAGAGTGCCTGCATATGTCTGGCCTATACCTCTGCCTGATTGTTTGAAAGCATCGAGTAACCCGGACGAAATCTGGTTGTATGAGTAAGAGGAGGGAGTGTCATTAAAGTCGCCACATACCACCACCTTGTAAGGCGATTTTTTAATACATGCTGCCACTGTGCGGGCCTGATTGGCTCTGGTAATAAATGCTTTTTTAAGTTTCCGGATAATTTTAAACAGATTCTCAGAGTTAAGCTCTTGTTTATCAGGCTGATTGGTTAATTCTGAAACATATAAGTAATCCTCATTGCTAAACTGAATAGATTCGAGGTGGATATTGTAAACCCGAACGGTATCGTTTTTGATCACAATATCGGAATATATGCATGAATTTACCGTATTGTTTTCAAATTTGATGGTTTCTGAGGCAATAATCGGCCATCGGCTGAAAGTAGCGATGCCATATGGCTTGGTTTTGTTTTTATACTTTGCATAAGCAATATGATGGTATTTAAGCCCTGTGTATTGCTTAATGGAGTCCTGTATATCTACCATGCCTTTTCTCCCTGCATGGTACTCTTGTAAGCATACAATGTCAGGTTGCTGACTACCCAGCAGGTTTAATATTTGGCTTGCATTGTTGGTAAGTTTATTTTTTTTCCAGTTGTAGAGATCAAAAATTCTCACATTGTATGAAAGTACTTTAAAGCCTTCTTCTTCAGTATTGGTAGTTTTTTTACCGTTAAACTGAATATATCCACTTAGCCTGGTCCAGCATAATAATAAGGCAATCAGGGAAATAAGAAGGTATTTTTTCCCCAGAATCATCCAAATTAAAATAAACACCAGGTTTAAAATGGCAGCATAAGGAAATGCAAGTCCGGCAAAGGCAAAAATCCAGTGAATATCAGGAGCCAGAAAAGCGGCAAAAAATCCGGCAAACAAGGCAATAACCACTGCCATGTTGAATGCCAGAAGAACCTTTGTCAGAAACGATGAGCTTTTTTTCTTTTGCTCGTAGCCTGGCATATTTCCGGTTTTATTACTTTTTATGACTGCTGTTTGAAAATAGTAAGGCTTTTTCCTCTTTTGTCAGGCTATCATAACCTGATTTGGATATTTTATCAAGGATATGATCAATTTTTTGTTGATTCAGCACTTTTTGTCTGTTATATTCATCATCTGTCAGAGGTCGGTCAGTTTTGTATACTTTGAATTTTCTTTTCCTTTTCAGGAGGTTAAAAGAAAAGTTCTTTTGATACAAAAAATTAAACAGCCGCGTAGGATCTATTCCCGGAAGCATTTTAACGTAGGCAAACCCCCAGATTGCTCCACCAAGATGTGCCAGATGGCCTCCTGCATTTCCAGACTTAAGCATAAGTAAGTCAAGAAGTACGGTGAACAGTGCAATATATTTTATTCTGACAGGCCCGATAAACAGAAGGTTTAAGGTATAATCGGGAACGTAAAATGCAATGGCAACAACAACAGCCAGTACTGAAGCAGAAGCTCCAAGGGCAAGTGAACTTTCGCGGGCCACGCTGAAAACAGGAAAGAAGTTAAAAGCAGCAATATAGACGAAAGCCCCGGCAAGTCCCCCAAAAATATATGTTCCCAGCAGTTGGCGTTGTGATAAATATTTGATAAATATTGTACCGAACCACCAAAGCCACAGCATATTAAACAGAATATGCATAAAACCTTCATGCAGAAACATATAGGTAAATAAAGTCCATGGTCGAAATAGAAGTATATGGGTATTGGCAGGTACAGCAAATGTATTTAATAACCATTCGCTTACCTGAAGTTTATAGGAGCCAAGGGCTGCACTATCGGGGCTCGAAAATAAAAAAGCCAGGTTTTCAATCAGCAGCACTGCTATCCAAATGACGATATTAATAAGAATTAATAAAGGCAATGTCTCCTTCCTGCTGAAGAAAATCTTTATTCTCTCAATGAGTGATACCTGTTGAAACATCTGACAGAGATTAATCCCAATTATTATAACGGTGAAGCTTCCTGTTCCAGTATCGGATTAAGAAAAATCCAAAAATCATCCCCCCGAGGTGTGCAAAATGTGCCACATTGTCACCCTGATTATTGGCAAATCCAAAATAAATTTCTGCTGCTCCATACAAAATTACAAACCATTTTGCTTTAATCGGGAAGAAGAAATAGAGATAAATCAGCGAATTTGGGAACATCATTCCAAAAGCAAGCAAAATGCCAAAGACTGCGCCCGATGCACCTACTGTCGGAACGTCCATTTTCAGGTTAATCAGGTCGTCCATATATTTTGAGGCCTGATTTACATATTCCGGACTACCCGGGTTTTGACTCCAGGCACTGATGAAATCGTAAAGCTGTGATTTGAACCCCGGGAAATTACCGTCAATAAAGGCGGTAAATGCAGCAGGATCGGGTGATTGCATAACAGCTGCAGCATCGGCCTGCATGCCTGAAATGCCAATCCATAAAACAAACATGTGAACCAAAGCCGCACCAATTCCTGTCACCAGGTAGTAGGTCAGAAAGCGTTTGCCGCCCCAAACATTTTCAAGCGTATACCCGAACATCCAGAGTGCAAACATGTTAAAGAAAATATGTGAGAACCCGCCATGCAGAAACATATAAGTAACCAATTGTCCGGGGTTAAATTTTGAAGAGCCGAAATAATGCATTCCCAGATAATCAACCAAATCAATCTGAAATACTTGTTCCAGTGTAATCTGAGCAAGAAATACGAGCCCATTGATGATAAGGAGGTTCTTAACTACTGGCGGGAGCATATTAAATCCCCGGGGAGAATATTGCTGATAGTTCATGTGTAATTCAGTTATCGGTTAAATCTTTTTTCAATATCATCGGCACTGATAATCACTGTTATTGTTTTGCCTGATGGACTGATGTTAGGTATCTGACATGCAAACAAATCATCGACCAAAGATTGCATTTCCTCTGTTAAAAGTGCTTTTCCTGGTTTAATGGCCATATTTTTGGCCATTGATCTGGCCAGATTACTCTTTTTATCAAGTTTCAGGCCGAGTTGATTCATTTTATAATTTTCAAGAACATTTTCAAGTAAATGCTGAATATTTTCATCCGGCAAGTCAGCTGGTGTGCCATTGATAATAAATGTGTTGAGGCCAAATGGCTCTATAATAAAACCCAATAATGAAATTTCCTCTATCAGTTCATTTACCAATTCTGTATCAGCAGCTGACAATTTAACAGTTTGCGGAAACAATTGATGTTGAGAAGTGCCTTTTTTTTGTTCAATCCGTTCCAGGTATTTTTCAAAAAGCACACGTTCATGTGCAGCCTGCTGATCAATAATCATCAGCCCTGATTTTACTTTTGAAACAATATATCTGTTCTGAAATTGAATAAATCCTTTGCCTGTTTGATTTTCAGTGTCAAAGTCAGAACCAATGGTTAATTCTGGTACAGGCTGCTGAATAAAATCTGACTGATTCTGAAAGCCATCATAAATTCTCTCCCAGTTAGTTGGATCTTGTTTAACGGGGCCTGAATTATGCGGGAGCCTTAATTCAGGCTGCGTATTTTTAACAAATGGGTTGTAATTTGTATCAATGGTAATACCCGGAGGTACCACCGGTTTGTCTTTTGGAAAAAACAGATTAAAACTTTGCTCTGCTTCAAAATCGAGGGTCGAAGAAAGGCTGTATTTACCAATGGTTTGCTTAACGGCCGACCTGAGCATAGCGTAGATTGTCTGGTGGTTTTGAAAATTGACTTCTGTTTTAGTAGGGTGAATGTTAATATCAATATCAGCGGGGTTTACCGTCATAAAAATAAAATAAGTGGGGAAATACCCTTCAGGAATCAGTTGCTGAAAAGCATCTTCAACCGCATGATTGAGATAGGGGTGTTTGATAAACCTGTTATTGGCAAAGAAGTATTGTTCACCTCTGGTTCGGCGGGCGCTTTCTGGTTTGCCAATATAACCATTGATTTTAACCACATCGGTTTCCTGTTCAACCAGCAGCAGCTTTTCAAGATATCCATTTCCTAAAACATTGGCAATTCGTTGTTTAAGACTTGATTTGGCCAGTTGAAACTGGGGTTTGCCATTGTTGATAAAATGAAATGAAATATCAGGGTTCACCAGTACTACCCGCTGAAATTCTTCAATAATATGACGGAGTTCAGCCGGATCTGATTTTAAAAAATTACGGCGGGCCGGAACATTAAAAAACAGATTTTTTACCATTATGGAAGTACCTGAAGGGCAGGCGCAGGGTTGCTGGCCGCGCACTGTTGAACCTTCAATTATCAGATGAGTGCCTAACTCATCTTCCATTCTCCTTGATTTTAACTCCACTTGCGCAATAGCTGCAATGGAAGCCAGGGCCTCGCCCCGAAAGCCAAACGTACTGATTTTAAAAAGGTCGTCGGCTGATTTAATTTTTGAGGTTGCGTGTCGTTCAAAACTCATTCGGGCGTCTGTAGTTGACATACCACAGCCATTGTCAATAACCTGAATGAGAGATTTGCCTGCATCTTTTATAATGAGCTCAATGTGATCAGCCCCGGAATCAATTGCATTTTCCAACAACTCTTTAACAGCTGAGGCCGGTCGTTGAACAACCTCGCCCGCGGCTATCTGATTGGCAACTGAATCGGGCAAAAGCCTGATAATATCTGACATAATTCGTATTTACCCCTGAATATTAATAGAAGAACACCAGGTAAATAATAGCAAAGGCCACCAACAGATAAATGTAAAGTGTCCTTTTTGAAATTAAATTATTTCTGGCTTCGCGCACTTTCCACGATTCTCTTAATCGTGATCGCAAACGTTCTCCCTCAGCTTCTTCTTTTTGGGTATATCGTTTCAAACGTTCTTCCATCTCGTCCTTTTTCTGATCGTAAAAAAGGGGCTTATAATTGAACTGTTTGGCTTTACGTACTTTAAAAGCGACAATTTTCATGGCTCAGTTGATTTTGGTTGCAGTATATGCTTCAAACAGTGCAGGGTGCAACCGTTTATTCAAAATTCTTGTAAGATTCACCATACAAAAGTACCACTTTTTTTTGATAATTTTGCCCCCAAAAGCTCATTTAATCTGTAAATTGAGGATTCGGAAATGAAAGAAAATCAGATGGATAAACTTAATAAATTGATTGTTGTGGGCGACAGGCTGCTTATAAGGCCACTCTCGCCTTCAAAAAAAACAAGAGGTGGATTATTTTTACCTCCCGGATACAACGAAAAAGAAGAAATTCAATCTGGCTATATTATTAAAACCGGGCCAGGGTATCCCATTCCGGCAAATACCGAAGTGGATGAACCTTGGAAACAACCTTCGAACGAAGCCGTAAAATATATTCCGCTTCAGGCTAAAGTGGGCGACCTGGCTATTTTTCTGCAAAAAGGTGCAATTGAGATTATGTATCATGATGAGAAATTGTTTATTGTTCCTCAACAATCAGTCCTTTTGCTGGAGAGAGAGGAAGAACTTTTTTGATTTTTAAAACCCCTGTAATCAGTTAATTACAGGGGTTTTTAACAAACCGGAAATTAAAGCCGGCTCAAATATCAAGCCTTGGCCAGTATCGGAAAGCGCTGGGCAAGTAAATAAAATCCTCCGAAAAGAACAGTATTATAAAATAAGTCTCCTGATAAGCCATTGTTGAAGAAAGGAATGCCAACAACGTAAGCTTGCATCAAACCTGAAAAATCAGGTGTATAAGGCATCATTCCGGTGGCTCATGAAGCAAAGTTGGTAATCAGGAAAAAAATAACGGAAGAAGCCGGTGACGCCAGCATTATATTTCCTGTCTTCACTCTTTTACTGAATATAATACCCAACACAACAGTGATTGACATGGCAATGTAAACGGCATGCATTGTTGAATGGAAGCCCCTAAACAGGTTGCTTATAAGCAAGGCTGCTATTGGCAGAATAAATGCCATTGATTCACGATTGATAAATGCTCCGCCATACAGTGCGATAGCAGCTACCGGAGTAACGTTAGGCCAATATGGAAATAAGCGAGTTGACAAAAAAGAGTTGCATCATCAATTAGCAAGGCAATATTTGATTAATTTCGCTAAAAAAAAGGATTGATGTTACGTCACATTTTATCATTACCGGTGCTTATTATGCTACTAACCTCATGTCATGGTGATAAAAATTCTGCTGACTTAATTGTTCAGAATGCCATTATTTATACAGCTGACAGTGTCTTCAGCATTCAATCAGCCATGGCTATTTCTGACGGGAAAGTTATAGCTATAGGAGACAATGCCTATATTAACAGTAAGTATTATGCTGATTCAGTGTATGATGCAGGTGGAAAAGCTATTTATCCGGGCTTAATTGATGCTCATTGTCATTTTTATGGTTATGCCTTACTCAGCAGGTATATTGATTTATCTGAAGCGGGCTCTTTTGATAAAATTTTGGAGTTGCTTACTGAAAATCAGAGCAAGACAAAATCTGACTGGATAGCAGGACGTGGCTGGGATCAAAACAAGTGGAGCAACAAGCAATTTCCTGATAATAAGCAGTTAAATGTGCTTTTCCCTCAGACTCCAGTGGTTCTAATCAGGGTTGACGGACATGCCGTTTTGGTGAATGATGCCGCCATAGCCTTGTCGGGACTCACCATGGATAGTATTGCCAATAAGAAGGAGGCCATTGTTGAAAACGGCAGGTTTACAGGGATTTTTATGGAGTCTTTGGCTGAAAAATTTCGCAATCTTATTCCAGTGCCTTCTGATGATGACCTTAAAGCCTATATTTCTGATGCTGCTCAAAAATGCTATGCTGTTGGGCTTACCATGGTTGCCGATGCTGGTCTTGATGCTTCAACTATTCAATTGTACGACAAAATGCAGTCTGACGATGAATTGGATATGTGCGTTTATGCCATGCTCAATCCAACTGAAGAGAATTTTGACCAATATCTGAAAGAAGGCATTGTTAGAAAAAAGAGTTTAATAGTCAGATCTATAAAACTTTATGCCGATGGCGCATTGGGTTCACGGGGAGCCTGTCTCATCAATCCTTATAAGGATGCCCCGAATGAATATGGAATTCTTACCATCACGCCTGAAGAACTTGGAAGATATTGCGTAATGGCATATGATAATGGATATCAGGTTAATACACATGCCATTGGTGATTCAGCCGTAAGGACAGTTTTGAATGTTTACAGCAATTATTTGCTTCCGCATAACGATTTAAGGTGGCGGATTGAGCATGCACAGGTGGTTCATCCTGACGATTTCAGGCTATTTGGTGAATTCTCAATTATTCCTTCGGTGCAGGCTACGCATGCAACCTCTGATATGCGTTGGGCAAAATATCGTCTGGGCGATCACCGAATCAGAAATGCATATGCATACAAAAAACTGATGGACCAGAATGGATGGATTCCTAATGGTACCGATTTCCCAATAGAGAATATCAGCCCTGTTTTTACTTTTTATGCTGCAGTATCGCGCAAAGAATTGGGGGGATATCCAACTGGTGGATTTCAGAAAGAAAATGCTTTAACCCGTCAGGAGGCTCTACGCTCAATCACTTACTGGGCTGCTAAGTCATGTTTCGAAGAGGATAGAAGAGGTAGTCTGGAACCCGGCAAAAATGCTGATTTTGTTGTAATGGATAGGGATATTATGCAGGTTTCAGAAAGAGAAATTCCTCAGGCCCAGGTTTTAAGAACCGTAATTAGCGGCAAAACTGTGTATCAAAAATAGCATACTCTCCTTTAATTATTTCAGGCTGAACATTTCTGTCAATGCTGCTGTTTAGCAGCATAAGATTTGGTTCATCATGAGAGTTACCTTTATTGTAGTTTTATTTGTCATTATGGGGCGCATTGCCTTGTCTCAGGATATAAAAGTTCTTGATTATAAAGGGATTAAGCCAATTATCGAGACCCGTAATGATACAACATATGTAGTCAATTTCTGGGCTACCTGGTGCAGTCCCTGCGTTAAGGAGTTGCCTTATTTCCAAAAGCTTCACGATAATTTCCGGCAAGATAAAGTAAAAGTGTTGCTGGTAAGCCTCGATTTTGTCAAACAGATAGACTCCCGGCTAAAGCCATTTCTTGAAAAGAATAAAATTACGCCACAGGTGTTATTGCTGAGCGACCCGGATGCGAATTACTGGATTAACGAAATTAATCCGGAATGGAGTGGTGCACTTCCGGCTACCATTATTTTTAACCGGAATTTCTACCGGTTTTATGAAAAAAGTTTCACTTATGAAGAACTGGAACTCATTATTAACCAAAACATCATCAAACCATGAAAAATATCATCATCACCGCTTCTTTATTTCTGCTTATTGGTTTAAGTTCGTTTGCGCAGGGCTATCAAGTGGGCGATAAAGCCACTGACTTTAAGCTTAAAAACATTGACGATACGTTTGTTTCTTTGAAAAACTATCCCGATGCCAAAGGCTTTATCGTTATTTTTACCTGCAATCATTGCCCGTTTTCTGTAGCTTATGAAGACAGAATTATTAGTCTTGACAAGGAGTTTAAGCTTAAAGGTTATCCGGTTATTGCCATCAATCCTAACGATCCGGCCATTGTTCCCTCTGATGGATTTGATGAGATGAAGCTCAGGGCTAAAGAAAAAGGTTTTACTTTCCCTTATTTATTTGATGAAGGCCAGAAAGTATTTCCGGTTTACGGAGCCTTGCGAACCCCTCATGTTTATGTATTGCAGAAAGTTGGAACAGACCTGGTTGTTGCCTATATCGGGGCTATTGATGATAATTCGCAGAACCCTGAATCTGTGAAGGAAAGATTTGTTGAGCAGGCTGTAAATGCTTTGTTGGCAGGTCAAAAGCCACAACCTGATTTTACCAAAGCAATTGGATGTTCCATAAAGGTTGCAGATAAAAATTAGCAATGTCAAAATCCTAAGCAAAAAAGAGTCCGATAGGGGCTCTTTTTTTGTGTGTGAAAATGAATTGTTCTTACTTTGCACAAAACCTTCATTCATGGAACCTTTGCACCTTCAATACAAATTACCTGATTTGGAAAGAGAAATCGAATTTTCCACATCGAAAAGCAGTGGCAAAGGAGGGCAGCACGTAAATACAACTGAAACCAGAGTTGAACTGCGGTTTAATATTCCTGCTTCAGTATTGCTGACTGAAAATCAGAAATATTTGTTAATGGACAGATTATCTGTCCGGTTAACGCAGGATGGAACATTAAGAATGGTTTCTCAGAAAGAGCGCAGTCAATCAGCCAATAAGGAGGATGTATTGCGCCGCTTCTTTGAATTGATTCTTAAATCGCTGAAACCTAAAAAAGTCAGGATAGCTAAAAAACCCGGGCGTGCAGCCAAGGAATCCAGGCTTCAGGAGAAAAAAGCCCGATCCGACAAAAAGGAAACCCGTAAACCACCTGAATGGGAATAGGAGGTATTACGATCTGACAAAGTGTGGCAATTTTTCCGGTAAAACAAGAGACAGTTCAACCAGTCCGGCATATTCACCCTCATCATACCAGGGGCATTGGTAAATCAGCTTTTTTTCGCCATTTTTCAATATCGTATAAGCATTGGTTTCTTTATTGGCTATTATTTGAGCAATAATTTGCTGCGAATGCGCATTGTGGCAATGATCAAGCTGGCTACCAATCAAGTTTTTTCCACCATATTTTGAAAAAACTTCTGAAGAACGGTTGTTCATGTATATGATTTTACCCTCTTTGTTAGTAACTGTTATAGCTATGGGGAGCTCTTCAGCCCAGTTTTTTTCCATAAATGACATTTTTTTTAAAAATTAGGCCGTAAAATTATCCGAATTATTTGAAAATACCGAAAATTATGTATCTTTGCACCCTCGAAACGGCCCCGTAGCTCAACTGAATAGAGTATCTGACTACGGATCAGAAGGTTACAGGTTTGAATCCTGTCGGGGTCACACCATAAAAGCAGAAAAGCCTTGATATTCAAGGCTTTTCTGCTTTTTACATCTTTGGGTTTTCATTCAGGGTTGATCATACTGCCGCAATATTTGCAATAAACCGCATCATGATCATGGCCTTCACGCATACACTCGGGACAGACTTGAGTCGTGGGATTTGTTTTTTTTCTGCTCAGATTGGATAATTCAACAGTCATTATGCCTGTAGGAACGGCAATAATGGCGTAACCAAGAACCATCACTACACTTGCAAAGAATTGACCGGCACTGGTTTGCGGCGAAATATCGCCATATCCCACAGTTGTTAAAGTAACTACGGCCCAATAAATGCTTGTTGGAATGTCGTAAAAGCCATGCTCAGGGCCTTCAATCACATACATGGCTGCACCTATCACCACAACCAAAACCGCAATGGAAGAAATAAATACCAGAATTTTACGGCTGCTGGCCAACAAAGCCTTGCGTAGTGTTTCAGCTTCTGAAAGGTAGCCGGTAAGTTTAAAAACCCTGAAAACCCTCATCAACCTCAAACTTCTGATAACCATCAGATATTGAGAACCCGGTAAAAGCAGACTGATAAAAGTAGGCAATACGGCAAGAAAGTCAATTACCCCAAAGAAGCTGAAAATATATGCACTCTTTTTTCTGACAACATAAATGCGTAATAAATATTCAACCGAAAATAAAATGGTGAAAACCCATTCGCCTAATGTGAAAATTTGTTGATATTCATTGCTGTACTCATGCACACTTTCAACAATTACCAGTATGACACTCAGTAAAATTGAAGCAATTAAAATGACATCAAACAGCTTGCCTGCAGGAGTGTCGGCTTCGAAAATAATTTTGTAAAGAGATTTTTTGAGTTGTCGTTTGTTTATTTCTGTGTCCATTTTATTCATTGATTAGATGATAAAAATAAGCATTTCGTCCTACATCAGTGTGTGTTTTTGATTTACATGGTATAAAACCGACAGATTTATTAAATTTGCTCCTGACTAAAACTATTTTCAATATGGCATACAAAGGCGCTGAAACATATATTGCAAAATCAGATCGTGAATTGCACATTACTCCTAAAATGGCCAATCGTCATGGATTGATTGCCGGAGCTACCGGAACAGGGAAAACTGTTACGCTGCAGGTATTGGCCGAATCCTTCAGTTTACAGGGAGTACCTGTATTTATGACAGATATTAAAGGTGATTTATCAGGCGTGAGCAAATCAGGTATTCCGGGCCAGAGAATCCTTGACCGGGTGAATAAACTGGGCCTGGATGGATATGCAAACAGGGGATTTCCTGTTTGCTTCTGGGATGTTTTTGGCGAACAGGGCCATCCGATGCGTACAACCATCAGTGAAATGGGCCCTTTGCTTTTATCAAGGCTTCTGAATCTTAACGATACACAGGAAGGTGTTTTGAATCTGGTGTTTAAAATAGCTGACGACAATGATTTGTTGGTTCTTGATTTAAAGGATTTAACCTCCTTGCTGGAATACGTAGGCAACAATCGCGATCAATTTACCGTATCATACGGGAATATTTCAGCGGCAAGTATCGGAGCCATCCAACGAAATCTTTTGGTTTTGGAACAACAGGGCGCTGAACATTTTTTTGGAGAACCAGCTTTTGATATCAATGATATGTTGCAGACAGATGCTGAAGGTAAAGGCGTGCTCAATATCCTGGCAGCGGACAAACTGATGCAATCTCCACGAATTTATTCAACATTCCTGCTTTGGCTTCTTTCCGAGTTGTTTGAAGAATTGCCCGAAGCCGGTGACCTTGAAAAACCCAAACTTGTATTTTTCTTTGACGAAGCCCATCTGTTATTTAATGAGGCCCCAAAAATACTTCAGGATAAAATTGAGCAGGTGGTCAGGTTAATCCGTTCAAAAGGCGTTGGCGTTTACTTTGTTTCTCAGAACCCGCTTGATATTCCCGATTCTGTTCTGGGGCAATTGGGTAACCGCGTTCAGCATGCTTTGCGGGCATTTACTCCGCGCGACCAAAAAGCTGTAAAAGCAGCAGCCACTACGTTCAGGGTTAATCCTAAAGTAGATGTGGAAGCTGCTATTACTGAACTTGGAGTTGGTGAAGCTTTGGTCTCTTTTCTCGATGAAAAAGGGATTCCGATGATGGTTGAACGTGCGCTCATTTTACCTCCTTGTGCCCAAATCGGGCCAATTACTCCTGAAGAAAGAGAGCAGATTATCAAAAAATCTGATGTATACGGGGTGTATGAGAAGGTTTTGGATCGTGAATCAGCCTTTGAAATTTTACATCAGCGTGTAGCCGAAGCAAACAAGCTGAAGCAGGAAGAAGAAGCTCAGGCTGCTGCTGCCAAAGAAAAGCTCAGAAATGCCAAGGAAGAGGCTGCGCTGGCGCGTGCCGAAGCCGCTAAAGAGAGAGCTGAAAGGGCTGCTCGGCGAAATTCAGGAGGAGATCTGCTGTCGGAACTTACCAAGCAGGCTGGAAGGAGTGTAACCCGAACCATGGGATCGGAAATTGGCAGACAACTGGTCAGGGGAATTCTTGGCTCCATTTTCGGGGGAAGCCGCAGAAAATAATATTTTCATGATTTTTATCTGCATAAACAATGTCTGATTGTTCGGGGGATTATTTTATTATGAACGGCAGTCTTCTTCAAATTAAAGAATTTGATACCTGTTTCCTGCCAAATCGTAATTACATTTATGAGGTTTTCAGAATAATTGATAATATTCCTCTATTTATTGAAGACCATATCGAACGCTTTTTTCAAACCATGCTTTTGGCTGATGAGCAGGAATTAATGGATCGGCAGGCTTTGTTAAAAGATATCAGTTTGCTAATTCGGCAGAATAACGGCGGGGATGGTAATATTAAAATAGCTATCCAAACTGAAGAATCAGGCAGTAAAAACCTGCTTTTATATTTCACTCCTCATCAGTATCCTTCAAACGAACAGTTTATTTCGGGAGTTGCAGTTGATTTGCTGCATGCCGAACGCCATAATCCCACTGCAAAAGTGATGGATGTCCCTTTAAGGGCTCAGGCTGATATGCTTAAGCAAAAAGCAGATGTTTATGAAATGTTACTTGTTGATAAAGAAGGGTTTATTACTGAAGGCAGCAGGTCTAATGTTTTCTTTATTAAGGACAGAAGTGTAATTACGCCTCCGCTCAATTGTGCACTGCCCGGAATTACGCAAAAGCATATCATAAAAATTTGTCGGGATAACAATATTACGCTTACTGAAAGTAAAATACATACGAATCAATTAAATAGTATTGATGCTCTTTTTATTTCAGGCACTTCGCGCAAAGTGCTACCGGTAAACAGGGTAGGGGAGCTTGTCTTTGATGTTGATAATCAGTTGCTAAAGCAGATTCAGACATTATTTAACCAGCATGTTGCTGATTATATTCAACAAAGAAAATAATTTGTTAAGTGCAGATGATAATGCTGTCGGCCTGCAGGGCTAATTTTTGAGCTTTAACAAGAAAAATTGCGAGAGTAGAGTATAAAAAAAAGGCTGCCTGACAGGCAGCCTTTTTTATCCATTTGAATTATTATAATTGTGAAATGTCGTACATAACATTGGCATACGCACCAGCTTCAAGCTTTTTGCGTACTTCTTTGTAAGCTTTAATTGTGTATTCCACATCTTCCAGGGTATGAACAGCTGTTGGAATAAGTCGAAGCAGTATCATTCCTTTGGGGATAACGGGATAGGAAACAATAGAACAGAAAATATTGTAATTTTCTCTTAGATCAACAGTAATCTGCGTTGCTTCAGGAACACCGCCTTCAAGAATAACAGGTGTTACAGGAGAGGCAGCTGCTCCCAGATTAAATCCGGCCTCACGTAGCCCTGATTGCAGTGCATTTACAATTTTCCAGAGATTTTCACGAAGTTCAGGATGTTTTCTGATGAGATCCAGGCGTTTCAGTGCACCAAATACCATCGGCATCGGAAGTGATTTGGCGAAGGTTTGTGAACGCATATTGTGTCTGAGGAAATCAACAATATCCTTGCGTGTAGCCACAAAAGCACCAATACCTGCCATTGATTTTGCGAAAGTTCCAAAATAAACGTCAACACCATCAACAACTCCCTGGGCTTCGTGGGTACCAGCACCGGTTGGGCCCATAGTGCCGAAACCATGAGCATCATCCACCAGCAATCTGAAATCAAATTCTTTTTTCAGTTCAACAATCTCTTTCAGTTTGCCCTGGTCACCAGTCATACCAAACACTCCTTCGGTGATCACCAGGATTCCGCCACCGGTTTCCTGCGTCATTTTACGGGCACGATTCAGCTGAATTTTCAGATTATCAATGTTGTTATGTGGGTAAACAAACCGTTTGCCCATGTGAAGTCTTGCACCGTCGATAATACAAGCATGCGCTTCAGAGTCATAAACAATAACATCATTCCGGTCAACCAGCGAATCAACAATAGAAACCATTCCCTGATAACCAAAATTCAATAGGAATGCATCTTCCTTTCCAACAAAAGCAGCTAGTTCGCGCTCTAGTTGTTCATGGTAGATAGTCTGGCCTGACATCATTCTTGCACCCATAGGATAGGCTAATCCCCAATCCTTTGCAGCTTGTGCATCGGCCTCTCTCACTTCAGGATGGTTTGCAAGTCCAAGATAATTGTTCAGACTCCATACCAGCATGTCTTTACCACGGAATTTCATCCTGTTTGAAATTTCGCCTTCTAGTTTCGGAAACATGAAATACCCGTCTGCCCGTTCGGCATAAATACCAAGCGGACCCAGGTTCATAACCCTTTTTTCAAATATATCCACAGTAATTGGTTTTTAGTTTTTTATTCCTGTAAATTGGCTGCAAAGCTATGGATTTTTATCATTTTATTTTGCAAACAATCAAAATCCATTTTCTTATTGGAGGATAAATTTTATGGTGAACATTCCTCCTTAACATTCGTTTAAAGTTTGTGATGAAAAAATTAAACAATGAATCAAGAGGTTAACATTTTTTGGTTTAGGCGCGACCTGAGGTTACATGATAATCATGGTCTTTTCGAAGCCTTAAATTCAGGTGTAAAAGTATTGCCGGTGTTTATTTTCGACATCAATATTCTTAACAAGCTAAAAAAGGATGATCGGCGGGTTGGATTTATTTTCAAGCGATTAAATGAACTCAATTCTGAATTGTCGAAATTCAAATCAGGCATTTCAGTTTTTTATGGCAATCCAACGGATATTTTCAGTGAACTTATTACCACATTTCATGTTCAGAATGTGTTTACCAACCGCGATTATGAGCCTTATGCTGTTATACGCGATAAGGCCGTTGAGACTTTGCTGTCTAAATCAGGCGTTGGATTCAGAACTTATAAAGATCAGGTTCTTTTTGAACCGGGTGAGATTTTAAAGCCTGATGGAAAACCTTATACGGTGTTTACTCCATTCAGTAAAAGATGGATGGAGAAACTTAAGCATAAAGGTGTTGAATCGTATCATTCAGCATCAATGCTGCATCTGTTGCATGCTGAAATCATATCAGAAATTTCATCCCTTGAGCAACTTGGCTTTATTTCCTCAAAGTCAGATTTTAAGCAGGCCTCCCTCTCTGAACCACTTATCCGGGCTTATGCCGAAAAAAGGAATATTCCGGGCATGGATGCCACCTCACGTCTGAGTGTTCATTTGCGTTTTGGTACAATCAGCGTTCGTGATGTTATAAAAGCGGGACAGGAATGGAGCCCTGTTTGGCTGAATGAGCTTATCTGGCGTGAATTTTTTATGCATATTCTTGCTTTTTTCCCAAATGTGGTCAATCATGAATTTAAACCGCAATATCAGCATATACAATGGTTGAATGATGAATCTCAGTTTCAGCGATGGTGTGAAGGCCGAACCGGCTATCCGCTTGTTGATGCAGGCATGCGTGAGCTTCTACAAACCGGATTTATGCACAACAGGGTGAGAATGGTTGTCGCTGGGTTTCTGACCAAACACCTGCTTATCGACTGGCGCTGGGGCGAAGCCTGGTTTGCTGAAAAATTGCTCGATTATGAACTCTCTTCCAATAACGGAAACTGGCAATGGGCGGCCGGAACAGGGTGTGATGCCGCACCATACTTCAGAATATTTAATCCTGTTGAGCAAGCCAGAAAATTTGATCCTGATTCGATATACATCAAACGATGGCTGCCCGAATTTGGCAGCAAATTATACCCTGAACCCATAATTGACCACTCAGAAGCCAGAATAAGATGCCTGAACACCTACAAGCGTGCGCTGAATGACGCTTATAGTCAGAATTAGTCTTAAATATTGTTAAGAATTAAGTTAACTGTAATATTTGTAGGATAATGCCGTTCATTGTACGCTTAAAATAATTATTTTTGCAGCATGATTCGAAAAAGCATTTTTCCTTTATTATTCTCACTACTTATCGTATTTGCTTCCTGCAGCAAATATCAAAAACTGCTTAAGAGCACTGACAATGAGAATAAGTATGAAATGGCCATGTCATACTATGATGCCAAAGATTACTACAGGGCTATTCAGCTATTTGACCAGTTACAACCTTTTTTCAGAGGAACTGACAGGGCTGAAACAATGGCTTTTTACTATGCCAATGCTCATTTTGAACAAAAGGATTATATTTTGGCAAGTTACTATTACAGGCAATTTGCTAAAAATTTCCCCAATAGTAAAAATGCTGAACAAGCTGCATTTATGGGCGCTTATTGCAGTTATCTTGATTCGCCGCCTTCAAGCCTCGACCAAACCGTTACCAATGATGCCATTAAGGATTTGCAACTGTTTATCAATCAATATCCCAAAAGCGAAAAGGTAGCTCAGGCAAATAAACTGATTGATGAATTGCGGTTTAAACTGGAGACAAAGGCTTACGATATTGCACGTTTATACTTCAAAATGTCTGATTATAAGGCATCTGTAATAAATTTCGAAAATCTGATTAAAGATTTTCCTGACACACGTTACCGTGAAACAGCAATGTTTCATATTGCAAAATCTTATTACTATTACGCTGAAAAAAGCGTGGATAAGAAAAAGGGTGAGCGTTTCCAACTTTCATCCGAAGCTGTAGATAATTTTTTGGCAAACTATCCTGAGTCTTCTTATGCCAAAGAAGCCCTGGAAATGCAAAAAGATGCACAAAAACAATTAGAAAACCTGACAATTTTACAATAACACATTATGGATTTTAAAAGAATCAAAACCGATACCGTTGCGGTGACCCGTAACATTCACCAATTGATGGAGCCAACCGAAAATATGTATGAAACGGTTGCTATTCTGTCAAAACGTGCCAACCAGATATCATTGGAAATCAAAGAAGAACTCAACTCGAAAATTTCTGAGTTTGCGATTCCGAATGATAACCTTGAAGAGGTATTTGAAAATCGTGAGCAGATTGAAATTGCCAAATATTATGAACATCTGCCCAAACCAACGCTTATTGCTGTTCAGGAATTTTTGAACGGACAGGTACACTTTCGCAATCCGCTGAAAGACAGCCAGGAAGTCAGATTCTAATTGTAATTCTTAAGCCATGCTTCAGGGGAAGAAGATACTTATCGGTATTACCGGCAGTATTGCTGCATATAAGATTCCGCTTCTTATCAGACTTTTTAAAAAGGAAGGTGCTGAAGTTAAGGTCGTTATGACCAAATGTGCCACTGATTTTGTTACTCCGCTTACACTTTCAACACTTTCGCAGCAACCGGTTTTAATTGAACCTTACAACAAAACCGATGGTAGCTGGAACAGTCATGTTGACTGGGGGAGATGGGCAGATGTTTTTGTGATGGCACCTGTTTCGGCCAATACCCTGGCAAAAATGGCCAATGGTATTGCAGATAACTTACTTACCACTACTTATCTTGCAGCCAAATGCCCGGTTTTCTTCGCTCCTGCGATGGATCTGGATATGTTTCATCATCCCACCACGCAAAAAAACGTTGATATTCTCAAATCTTACGGCAATCGTCTGATTGCTCCCAACGAAGGAGAACTGGCCAGCGGACTTTGCGGGGCTGGCCGTATGGAGGAGCCGGAAGTTATTTTCAGGATTATCAGTGATTTTTTCAGGAAGTCGATGGATTTTAAAGGGAAAAAAGTGCTTATTTCAGCCGGTCCTACTTATGAACCTATTGATCCTGTCCGGTTTATCGGAAATCATTCTTCCGGAAAAATGGGTTTTGCCCTGGCTGAAGAACTGGCTGACAGAGGTGCTGAAGTGAAACTGGTTACAGGGCCTGTCGCATTAAATTCGCAACATCCGGGCATTAAAATTGAACGGGTTTCAACTGCTGCACAAATGGCTGAAGCCTGCCAGCATGCGTTCCCGGTTTGTGATATTGCTATAATGGCTGCTGCAGTTGCTGATTATACAGTGCTACAACCAGCCAGCCAAAAAATTAAAAAAGTCGGAAATTCGCTTGAGATACAACTGATTCCAACAACCGATATACTTGCAGGTTTAGGCCAGACAAAACAAAAACATCAGATACTTGTTGGTTTTGCTCTTGAAACAGAAAATGAAACTGTAAATGCCTTGTCTAAGCTGCAAAATAAAAATCTGGATTTGATCGTTCTTAATTCATTGAATGATCAGGGCGCCGGCTTTGGCACTAATACCAATAAAGTGAGTATGTTTGCTAAAAATGGGCTCGTAAATGAAACCGGATTATTGCCTAAAACTGAAATAGCAGCAGCTATTGCTGATACCATTTTATCTGTAACAGAAGCCAGATAATGACCATAAAAAATTAATTATGAAGAACTTACTCTTAACATTATTATTGGGAATGATTTTGTCAACATCCTTTTCCCAGGAGTTTAATGTTACCGTGCAGGTTACTTCGCCTCAGGTTGAAGGGACTGAAAAGAAAATATTTGAAACCCTTCAGCAGGAATTGTACGATTTTGTAAACAATCGTAAATGGACCAATTTTATTTATAAGCCCGAAGAAAGGATTGAAGGTACAATTCTGATTACTGTAAGCAATCGTTCAGGTGAAGATTTTACGGCAAAAATGAATATTGCCCTCAGGCGTCCTGTTTACAAATCATCTTATAACACAGCACTTCTCAATTATATTGATAAGGATTTTGAGTTTAAATATGTTGAATTTCAGGCTCTTGAATATTCTGACAATGTATTTACTTCAAATCTTACTTCAGCTATTGCATATTATATGTACATGTTTCTGGGGCTTGATGGTGATTCTTTCTCTCGTTTTGGAGGAGCTCCCTATTATGAAAAAGCGCAGAATATTGTTAACATGGGACAAAATGCCCGTGAAAAAGGCTGGAAGGCTTTTGAAAGTCAAAAGAATCGTTACTGGATGATTGAGAACCTGACCAACCCGGCTTACTCTTCTGTGCGCGAAGCCATGTATAAATATCACCGGTTGGGCCTTGATGTTATGTCTGATGATGTTGAAGCTGGCAGGGTGGCTATTACCGAAAGCCTTGAACTGCTTCGCAAAGCGAATCGTGAACGACCCGGATTATTTATTCTTCAGCTTTTCCTTGAAGCTAAACGCGATGAAATCGTCAATATCTATTCGCAAGCATCACCCATGGATAAAACCAAAGCGGTAAATATTCTGAAGGAAATAGATCCTGCCAACTCCTCGAAATACGATAAAATCAACAGTTCAAAATAAACATCAGGAACGAAATCAGTATTTTGTAATTTTGCAGAGTAAATACCTTTACCAGGCTTATGTTGCTCCGGCTTTCTATTGTTAATTATGCGCTCATTCGTGAACTCGATATCGAATTCGGCGACGCATTTTCTGTAATAACCGGTGAAACCGGAGCCGGAAAATCAATTATTCTGGGTGCACTCTCATTAATTCTCGGCCAAAGAGCCGATAATCTCAGCCTTACCGATAAGTCAGCCAAATGCTCTGTTGAAGGCGTTTTTGACATCTCTTCCTGTGATTTGGAATCTTTTTTTACAGATAACGATCTTGACTATGATCAAACCTGCATTATTCGCAGGGAAATAACCCCACAGGGGAAATCCCGGGCTTTTATAAATGATACACCTGTTAATCTGAACCAACTTAAAGAATTAACAGGTAAATTGATTGATGTACACTCGCAACATCAGACTTTGCTTTTACAGGAATCGTCCTTTCAGCTTTCAGTGGTAGATTCTGTTGCTGGAAACGCAGAACTACTGAAAACTTATAAACGCATTTACAACGAAATAAACAGTTTGAAGAGCGAAATGAATGCACTTGTTCTTCAGAATGATAAGGCAAAGGCTGAAATTGATTACCTGAACTTTCTGTTTGATGAGCTTGATAAAGCCGCACTCAAACCCGGCGAACAAGAGATTCTTGAAGCCGAATCCAAAATACAAAATCATGCTGAAGAGATTATTCACAAGCTTTTTCAGGTAAATGAAATTTTACACAATCACGACGACAATATTATCCGGCGCTTAAACGAAGCCAATAATTACCTGCAGTCAGTGAAAGATTTTAGCCCCGATATTGCCGAATGCGAGCGTAGAATGGGCGAATGTTTAATCGAATTGCGCGATATTGCTTCTGTTATTGAACATAAGGCCGGCGAAATAACCTACAATCCTGAACGTATTGCTGAACTGAATGAAAGACTCAGCCTCATTTACCAGCTTGAACAAAAACACCGGCTGACTTCGGTTGATGAACTTATTGAATTGCGGAATGATATTGAAAATAGAATCAATGCCAGTGATTCATTAGACCTTCAGATTGAACAACGTAAAAAGCTAATAGCAGAAAAAGAAGTGTCTCTGCATCAACAGGCTCTTAATCTAAGGGAGAAACGCCTGGCCATATGTGGATTCATTGAAAAGTCACTCACAGAAACCATTGCTCAGCTCGGGATGAAAGATGCCAGGTTTAAGGTTAATATTGAACCTTTGCCTGTTGCCGGACGTGATGGAATAGATGCTGTTACTTTTATGTTCAATGCCAATAAAGGAGCTGAGTTAAAAGAATTGTCAAAAATTGCATCAGGTGGCGAACTCTCGCGTTTAATGCTGGCGGTTAAATCCCTGATTTCAAGCAGCAATCTTTTACCCACTATCATATTTGATGAAATTGACAGTGGAATTAGCGGAGATATCGCTTCAAAAGTGGGCATGATCCTTCAAAAAATGGCACATAAGATGCAAGTGATTGCCATCAGCCATTTGCCGCAGCTTGCCGGAAAAAGCATGGAGCACTTCAAAGTGTTGAAGCATACTGATGAGTCCAGCACCTGGTCTGACATCATTAAGCTTGATGAACAGCAAAGAATAGACGAACTGGCACTGATGATTAGTGGAAATGCCACACTAGAATCGGCCCGCGAAACAGCCAGAGAACTTCTCCGGAACAATTTCTGATTTAAATTGTTTCTAAACCGACCTCAAGTCGGGTCAATTTGAATATTCATGAAAAACAGATAATATGGCTTATAATTTACTTAAAGGAAAAAAAGGTATCATTTTCGGAGCACTTAACAGTAATTCAATTGCATGGAAAATTGCCGAAAGAGCGCATGATGAAGGTGCTGAACTGGTGCTTACAAATACGCCACTGGCCATCAGAATGGGCGATATGGATGAGCTTGCTGCTAAAACCGGCTCACAAATGATTCCGGCTGATGCAACAAGTGTAGCCGACTTGGAAAATTTATTTTCCCGAACAATAGAAATTTTTGGAGGCAAGATTGACTTTGTACTGCATTCAATAGGAATGTCGCCCAATGTCAGAAAAAAATTGCCTTATGATGATATCAATTACGATTATTTTACCAAAACCCTCGATATTTCAGCGGTTTCATTTCATAAAATGATCCAGGTAGCCAAAAAGCTTGATGCCATCAATGAATGGGGCTCTATTGTCGCTGTTTCTTATATAGCAGCCCAGCGTACGCTTTTTGAGTACAATGATATGGCCGATGCAAAAGCTGTGTTAGAATCAATAGCCCGAAGCTTTGGTTATATTTATGGCCGCGAAAAACACGTCAGAATCAATACGATATCTCAGTCACCCACCCCTACAACAGCAGGGCAGGGCGTAAAGGGGTTCAGCGGACTGATGGATTTTACCGAGAGAATGTCTCCGTTGGGTAATGCAACAGCCGATGAATGCGCCGATTATTGCATCACACTCTTCTCTGATCTTACCAAAAAGGTGACCATGCAAAACTTATTTCACGATGGAGGCTTCAGCAGTATGGGTATGAGTGCAAGGGCTATGACGCAGTACAACAAAAGTCTTGAATGTAAAAATTGTCGTGAAAACCCGTTAAATGATGAGCATTTGGAAGCATAATTTTGAAGATGCTCAATTGCCAAGCGTAATGGTATAACCATAAATATGCTGACCGGCCTTTTCCTGGGCCGGTTTTTCTTTTTCAGGAACAACCGTGTATTGAATGGTTGATGCTGTATTCGGTGCGGTGCCCGGAAGCCTGAAATGTATGCGGGTTCGCTGACTTGAACGGACTTTAAACTGATGATTGGCTGCCGGAGCATATTTTAACAGTGAAATAACCCGAACTGCTTCTTCGTCACATCCATAGCCAATGCCATTTAAAACTTCAACATCTTCTACCTTTCCCTCGTTTGAAACGGAATAGGCTATGTGAACCTGTCCTTCAACTCTGTTTTTCAAAGCTTCTTCAGGATAGCGTAACTGGCTATTGATAAATTCGCGCATGGCACTGTTCCCGCCGGGATACTGAGGCATTTTAACGAAATTCTTATCTTTTTTCCTCTTTTTTGACATGTGCTGATGATTATTTCACAAAGATATTATCATTTACCCTGATATTTTACCCTTTTGGGCTAAGTTTATCATGAATTCAAGCATTATTTAATTTTCTTAACTCCACTTGAAAAATAAGGTAAATACAGCTTGGAGTAAATTTATAAATTGATGTAAATAGCATAATATCAATACTATATAAGATTTAAGTATAAGAAAAATAAGTATCACTCACTTCGTTAACTATTAGAAACAAATAATGTTATATTTGCAATGAGTATTTAAATTTATTGAGTACAAAACGTTTCATTTTGTCAGATTTGACACGCATTCCTTATCAGAATTTATTTATGGTTTGTACTGAAAATTAGTAAGTTTCGTTTTTGATTTTAACCTGTTGTTTTATTTAATCTGCAACCTAAAGCAAAAAACCTATGAGAATATTAGTCTGTATCAGTAATGTGCCGGATACTACAACAAAAGTGAAATTTGTAGATGAGTTTACCAAACTGGATGTTGCTGGCATTCAGTGGGTCATTAATCCATGGGATGAGCTGGCGCTTACCAGGGCGCTTGAACTAAAGGATGATGCATCAAATGGGGTTCAATCTGTGACGGTTGCCCATGTGGGTCTTGTAACATCAGAGCCAACAATTCGCAAAGCTCTGGCTATTGGAGCAGATGATGCCATTCGCATTAACATGGAGGCAGGCGATGCTTTTTCAGTGGCCTCTCAATTGGCCGAAGTTTTAAAAACTGAGAAATTTGACATTATTCTGACAGGTATTGAGTCAAGTGACCATAACGGTTCAACTGTTGGAGGAATGTTGGCAGAGTTAATAGATAGCCCTTCAGTTACATGCGTTTCATCACTTAAAGTAGAAGGTGATACAATATCGGTTTCGCGCGAAATTGATGGTGGAAAGGAAAATCTTTCTATTCCGGCGCCTTTTGTAGCTGTTGTTCAAAAAGGAATTGCCAAAGAGCCTAAAATTGCAGCTATGCGTGGAATTATGGCTGCCCGGACAAAACCCATTAAAATTTTTGAACCAGTAGCCATTGAAAGCTATACACAAGTCCTGAGTTATGAAATGCCTGCTCCCAGAGCCGCCTGTAAATTTGTTGATGCAGATAATGCTGCTCAGTTAATTGATTTGCTTCAGAACGAAGCCAGGGTTTTTTAGTCAATTTAATCTTAACGATAAAAAGAAATATCATATGGCAGTAATAGTTTTCCTCGAAAATTGGGATGGCAAATTCAAAAAACTTTCTTTTGAACTGGTTTCCTACGCATCAAAAGTGGCAGAAATGATGAATGTTTCTGCAATTGCTGTTTCTATTGGTAATGTTGAAACTGATGAACTCAGTAAACTTGCCGCTTATGGAGCATCTAAAATTGTAAGCATTGAAAATAGCGCATTCAATACGCTTGACGACCAGGTTTATACCCGTTTGATTGCAGACGTGGCACAAAAATATGAAGCCAGTGTTATTGTCCTGTCAAATAATAATACCGGAAAGGCAATAGCGCCCAGGCTTTCTGTCAGGTTAAAAGCCGGAATTGCATCAGGAGTCAGCAAACTGCCCCTTTCAGTCAACCCTTTTGTGGTTTACAAAAAGGTATTTTCAGGAAAGGCATTTGCTCATGTTGAAATTAAAACAGCATCAAAAATCCTTACTCTTGCTCAAAATTCCTTTGAGGTTTTGGAGTTGCCTAAACCTGTGGATATTGAAAAATCAGATATTCAGCCTGATACATCTCTTTTTAAAACTACCGTTAATGAAGTTCAAAAGCAAACAGGAAAAATATTGTTGACGGATGCTGATATTGTAGTTTCGGGTGGTCGCGGGATGCGTTCAGCAGATAACTGGGCACCCTTGCTCGAAATGGCAGAATTGCTGGGCGCTGCTACAGCCTGTTCGCGCCCTGTTTCAGATGAAGGCTGGCGCCCTCACGAAGAACACACTGGTCAAACCGGAAAAATTATTGCACCAAACCTCTATTTCGCAATAGGAATTTCAGGAGCTATTCAGCACCTGGCAGGCATCAGCTCTTCCAAATACATTGTGGCCATCAACACTGATAAGGATGCTCCGATTTTTGAAGCTGCTCAGTATGGCATTGTGGGTGATGCTGCTAAAGTTTTGCCTAAACTTGTTGATCGGTTGAAGGAAATCAGAAAATAAAGTATTACAAGACTGGCCGGCCATAATCTGATACCGCCCGGCCAGCCTTAAATTCATACTGTAAACACATTGATTATGGTCAAACAGCTTGTATTTGCCTTGGCGCTCCTCATTACTTTGGGGATCTTTTCATTCACAGTGTTGCGTCTGATAAGCTTTTTCAGATTTACAAAAGCCAATTTTCCCATCAGGGATTTGGGCAAACGGTTTATGGTCATGATTAAAGTAGCCATTGGACAAACCAAAATCTTTCGCCATCCGGTGATGGGTTTTTTCCATGCACTGGTTTTCTGGGGGTTTTGTGTAATCATTTTTGGCAGCATTGAAATGGTCATTGACGGGCTTTTTGGTATTGAGCGTTCATTAAAAGTACTAGGCGGCTTTCATCATTTCATCATGGCCTCGGGCGATGTTTTTGCCTTGCTGGTGGCCATATCTATTGTGATCTTTCTCATCCGGCGACTTTTTATGCATATCAGCCGTTTTGAAGGCACTGAAATGAAGAAAATTTCACATCAGGACGCCAATCTGGCTTTATCCATGATTTTGTTGCTGATGCTTTCGCTCATGGGGATGAATGCATCGTATGTGCAAATGCAGTTGGTAAAAGGTGAAACTATTGAAGGGTTTTATCCGATAGGGTGGATGCTTGCTCCTGTTTTTAGTCAACTGTCATCACAGGGATTGCATTTCACTTATGAATTTTTCTGGTGGTCGCATATCCTCCTGATATTCATTTTTGCCAATATTCTGCCTTATTCAAAGCATTTTCATGTATTCATGTCAGTGCCGAATACATTTCTTTCAAGGCTTGAACCTTTGGGAAAATTGCCCAATATGGATGATATTACCCGTGAAGTGAGGTTGATGCTTGATCCGAATGCTACTTTTGAGGCGCCTGTTAATGAAGCTCCAGTGGGGCGGTTTGGAGTGAAGGATGTTGAGGATGTTTCATGGAAAAACTACTTTGATTCATTGTCTTGCACCGAGTGCGGCAGATGTACTGCTGTTTGTCCGGCCAACACAACCGGTAAAATGTTGTCGCCGCGAAAAATCTTGATGGATTTACGTGCCAGAATGAAAGAAAAAGGGCCTCTGATGGTTAAAAATGGGCGTGAATTTTCAGATAACAAAGCTTTGTTGCGCGATTATATCTCAGAAACAGAATTATGGGCCTGCACTACTTGTAATGCCTGTGCCCAGGAATGTCCCGTTAACATCAATCATCCCACTCTGATTGTTGATATGCGGCGCTTCCTGGTTATGGAGGAAAGCAGTGCACCCACAGGTTTGAAAACCATGTTTGCCAATATTGAAAACAATGGAGCTCCCTGGCAATACTCGCCCGAAGACCGGTTGCTTTGGGCCGAAAACCTTGAAATTAACATACCCTGATAATTAACTGCCAATGGAAACAAAAAAAATAGAAATCCCGGTAATGGCTGATTTATTCGCCAAAGGAGAACAACCTGAATATCTTTTTTGGGTAGGATGTGCCGGAGCTTTCGACGACCGATATAAAAAGGTTACACGTGCTTTTGCAAAGATTCTGAACTATCTGGATGTTAATTATGCAGTATTGGGAAAAGAGGAGTCATGCACGGGTGACCCCGCCCGGAGAGCCGGCAATGAAATGCTGTATCAGATGCAGGCATTGCAGAATATCGCGATTCTCAGTAGTTATAATGTAAAGAAAATCATCACTATCTGCCCGCATTGCTTTAATATTTTTAAAAATGAATATCCTGACCTGGGCGGTAATTATGAGGTAATCAATTATTTACAGTTTCTCGACAAATTCATTGAGAATGGCCAAATTGAGCTCAATCATGAGCTGCTTAAGAATGTTAGTATCACCTACCACGATCCTTGTTATCTGGGCAGAGGGAATGATATTTATGCTGAACCCCGGAGTATCCTGAAAAAACTTACAGATAATTTTATTGAGCTCGGGCGAAACAAAAGCTATTCTTATTGTTGTGGTGCCGGAGGAGCTCAGATGTTTAAAGAAGCTGAACCGGGAAATAAAGAGGTTTTTATTGAACGCACCGAAGAGATTTTAAAAAGTAAAGCCGAAATTGTTGCCACAGCCTGTCCATTTTGCATGACCATGCTTACCGACGGATTGAAATATAAAAACAACGAAGAGGTTAAAAATCTCGACATCGCTGAGTTAATTGTGCAGGGTTTGGGATTATAGTTCCCAAATGTTGTATTGGCTGGTTCAATGAAAATTATACAACTGTTTGTTATAAACAAATAGCTGTAGTGTTGTGAAATAAAAGTCAGCATCATCAGCCATTGCACAGATTCTGTCATAACTCTGGTGATATTTGACTGCCGTTAACCGGATGGATAATGTTGTCCGGATGGCATCTTAATAAAAAAATATAAAAAGAACGGTTGTAGAAAAAAACAAACGTGAGTAGCTCAGTTACAGCGACTAACTATCTCACGTATAAGTACATATGTATATTATAACATGTTAAATGGCTTGATAACAGAGCGAGCTGCGAAATATTTTTTGATTTGTACCCTAATATTGTAAATTTGCAGATTGTATGATTGCCCCGAATTGATAACGACACATCAAGAAAAATACTTTTTTTTAAGTCACAAACTGATTTACACTTTATGAATTTTAGAATCATTGTGCTTGCCAAGCAAGTTCCCGATACACGGAATGTTGGTAAAGATGCCATGAAAGCTGATGGCACTGTAAACAGGGCAGCTCTTCCTGCAATTTTTAACCCGGAAGATTTGCACGCTTTGGAACAGGCATTAAGCATTAAGGATAAAATTCCGTATGCTGAAGTTATTGTTTTAACCATGGGCCCGTTCAGGGCAGCCGAGATTATTCGCGAAGCCATGTACCGTGGAGCTGACAGAGGTTATCTGATAACCGACCGGAAATTTGCTGGTTCTGATACACTGGCTACTTCTTATGCCTTGTCGCTGGCTGTTAAAAAACTGGCACCTTACCATTTGGTTATTTCAGGCCGGCAGGCTATTGATGGTGACACTGCGCAGGTAGGGCCTCAAACTGCTGAAAAATTGGGTATTCCTCAAATAACTTATGCTGAGGAAATTATCTCGGTAGATGCCAAGAAAATTATAGTCAAACGCAGGCTTGAAAGGGGAGTTGAAGTTGTTAACTCAACTTTGCCGGCGGCTATTACTGTTCACAGTTCAGCACCGGTTTGTCGCCAGCGTGTAGCTAAATTGCTCATGAAATACAAACATGCGCGTACAGTTACCGAGCTTCAGAATGAAACCAAGGACTATACTGAATTATACACCGACAGGCCATATTTGTCAATAGAAGAATGGACAGCTGACGATTTGAATGCAGAAACAACAATGCTTGGACTTTCCGGTTCTCCAACCAAAGTTAAAAAGATTGAAAATGTTGTTTTTCAGCATAAAGATTCAAAAGTGATAGGCAGTACTGATAAAGAGATTGACGATCTGATGCAGAGCTTAATCAGTACCCATATCATTGGTTAAAAAAAAATTAATAAAATCACTGACTAATTCAGAAATCACGTGAACAACATATTCGTTTATTGCGAAGTTACCGAAGAAGGAGCAATCGCAGATGTAAGCCTTGAACTTCTGTCAAAAGGAAAGAAACTGGCCGAAGATCTGAACGTAAAACTGGAGGCTCTGGTAATTGGCCACAATGTGCCCAATCCTGAAGCTCAATTATATCCGTTTGGCGTTGATGTCATTCATTATGCCGACGATGAGAAGCTTTTTCCATACACAACCCTTCCGCATGCATCCATTATTCTGGACTTGTTTGAAAAAGAAAAGCCTGAAATTGCCCTTTTTGGTGCCACCAGCATTGGACGCGATTTAGCGCCCAGAGTGGCCTCGGCCTTGCGTTGCGGGTTAACTGCAGATTGCACAAGCCTTGAAATAGGCGACCATTTTGAAAATAAAACCCAAACAGAATATAAAAATCTGCTTTACCAGATTAGGCCTGCTTTTGGTGGAAATATTATAGCTACAATCATCAATCCTGAAACACGCCCGCAAATGGCAACTGTTCGTGAAGGAGTGATGAAAAAAGAAGTTTTCTCGGCCAAATTTAAAGGCAAACTCAAAAAAATTGACACCAAAAAAATCCTGAAAGATGATGATTTTGCTGTGACGATTATTGAACGTCATATGGAAAAAAGCAAAATTGACATTAAGAATTCACAGGTAATTATTTCGGGTGGTTATGGCGTGGGCTCACGCGAAAATTTCAACCTGCTTTTTGAACTGGCAGAAGTACTGGGTGCTCAGGTTGGTGCCTCAAGAGCAGCTGTTGATGCCGGATTTGTTGAACACGAGCGTCAGATTGGGCAAACCGGGGTAACGGTTCGTCCCAAACTTTATATTGCCTGCGGAATTTCGGGCGCTGTGCAGCATAGGGCGGGCATGGATCAGTCGGCTCAGATTATCTCTATCAACACCGATGTGCATGCACCTATCAATCAAATTGCTGATTACACCATTATTGGCAGTGTGGCTGATGTAATTCCAAAAATGATTAAATTTTACAAGAAAAATTCGAAGTAAATCATCCGAAAGCAATGGAAAATTTCTATACCGACAATCCCAATCTGAGGTTTCATCTGACCCATCCATTGATGGAGAAAATTGTGAAACTTAAGGAATCTGATTATTCCGAAAAAGAAAAATACGATTTTGCCCCTCTCGATTTTGAAGATGCTATCGATAATTACGATAAAGTAATGGAGATTATCGGTGAAATCAGTGGCGAAATCATTGGTCCTAATGCTGAATCAGTTGACAAGGAAGGGCCTGAACTTATTGATAATGAGGTAAAGTATGCAAGAGGAACCCAGCAAAATCATGATGCTATGGTTAAAGCCGGCTTGATTGGCTTTACACTTCCACGTGAATATGATGGGTTAAATATGCCCATTGTGCCTTATGTAATGTCAGGTGAAGTGGTGTCGCGTGCTGATGCTGGTTTTGCCAATATCTGGGGCCTTCAGGATTGTGCTGAAACCATTCATGAATTTGCTTCTGATGAAATCAAAGCTGAGTTTTTACCCCGTTTTCATAAAGGGGCAACTGCTGCCATGGATCTCACTGAACCGGATGCAGGTTCTGACTTACAGGCTGTTCAGCTGAAAGCTACCTACGATAGCAGAAGCCACAGATGGTTACTCGACGGGGTTAAACGCTTTATTACCAATGGAGATGCTGATATTTCGCTGGTACTGGCGCGCTCTGAAGAAGGTACTTCTGATGCCCGCGGTCTTTCTCTGTTTGTTTATGACCGTGCTGATAAAGCTGTGACCGTTAGGCGTATTGAAAATAAACTCGGTATCAAAGGGTCTCCAACCTGTGAACTCGTTTTTCGCAATGCACCGGCCAAGTTAATTGGCGATACTAAAATGGGGCTTATCAAATATGTCATGTCATTGATGAACTCTGCCCGCTTAGGTGTTGGTTCGCAGTCGGTGGGTATTGCCGAAGCAGCTTACCGCGAAGCATACAAATATGCCACTGAACGTGAACAGTTTGGTAAAGCTATTATTCAGTATCCTGCTGTATATGAAATGCTTACCAATATGAGAGTGAAGATTGATGCCATGCGCACCTTGCTGTATGAAACTGCCAGATATGTTGATTTATACAAGGCTTATGGTTTTGCTTCCAAAGAAAGAAAACTGGAACCTGAAGAAAGGCAGGAAGCCAAAGTTTATCAGAAACTGGCCGACATCTTTACACCGCTCTTAAAACTTTATTCAAGCGAAGGTTGTAACCAGATTGCTTATGATGCCATTCAAATTTTTGGCGGTACCGGTTACATGAAGGATTTTCCGATTGAACGTATTTATCGCGATGCGCGTATTACCACCATTTACGAAGGCACTTCACAACTCCAGGTTGTAGCTGCTATCCGTGGTGTGGGTAGCGGAGCTTATTTAAATGCAATGCATGAACGCGAAAAACTCCCTGTGAAACCTGAACTTGAATATCTCAGGGCTACTTTGGTTAAAATGACTGAACAATATGCTAAAACTGTAGAAAAAGTTACAGATTTCAATGATAATGAATTCATTGATTTTCATGCCAGACGTTTGGTCGAAATGGCCGGGAATGTCTTAATTGGCTATCTGTTACTTTTCGATGCCAACCGTGATGAAGTTTATGCAAAATCTGCCGATATTTTTATCAGAAAAGGCCGGGCTGAGAATATTGCGGCTGTTAGTTTTATCAATAATTGTCATCCCAAAGATGTGAACGACTTCAAGCTTTCATAATATTCTATTCTGTAATTTACAGATAATCAATGAAAAGGAACGCCAGACCTGGCGTTCCTTTTTTATTTTTACAGATTTAAAACTTTTAAATAAAAATTTTATCAACATATATAATTCCGGGTTATGCTATTTTGTAAATTTCAAGCGATTTTCAACTACTGAAAACCTGAAGCGTTTGATTTGTTTCAATTTGCCTGATATGTGTTGCTTCGTCAGTAAGAAAATAGCTTGCCATTAAATACCCCGGATGAATACTGAAATGTAGTTAATTACAATCATACAAACCGATAACAGACGATGGAAAACAGAAAAGTATTAAAAAGTGGCGAGTTTCTTGTTGACACAGTTGAAGCAAGAGATGTATTTATTCCTGAAGAATTTGACGATGAGCAGGTGATGATCGCTCAAACTTGTCAGGATTTTCTCGATACAGAGGTTTATCCCGTGATGGATAAAATAGATAGTCCTGATATTCAGTTGATGAAAACTACGCTGCAGAAATCGGGCGAACTGGGTTTGATGGGCATTGCTTTGCCTGAAGAATACGGTGGCTTTGGCCAGTCATTTGTAACACAAATGCTTGCTGCTGAAAAAATTGGAGCCGGATATTCGTTTTCGGTTGCTTTTATGGCGCATTGTGGAATTGGTACACTGCCTATTGCTTATTACGGAAATGATACTCAGCGCGAAAAGTATGTAACAAGGCTGGCAACCGGCGAATTACTGGGCGCTTACTGTTTAACTGAACCTGGTGCAGGTAGTGATGCTAATGCTGGCAAAACCAATGCCCGGCTCTCTGATGATGGCACTCACTATATTTTAAACGGTCAGAAGATGTGGATTACCAATGCCGGTTTTGCTGATGTTCAGACTGTTTTTGCAAAAGTTGGCAATGACAGAATTCTGAGTGCTTTTATTGTTGAAAAGGATATGCCGGGGGTTGTAGTAGCACCTGATGAAAAAAAGATGGGTATCAAAGGTTCATCTACGGCACAGATATTTTACAATGATGTGAAGGTGCCTGTTGAAAATATGATTGGATCGCAGGGTGAAGGCTTCAGAATTGCCTTAAGCATTCTTCACATGGGTCGTATTAAACTGGGCGCAAACGTTTTGGGTGCTGCCAAGAAAGCCATCAACGATTCTGTTCAGTATGCCAATGAGCGCAAACAATTTTGTGTACTCATTTCTTCTTTCGGTGCCATCAAACATAAGCTGGCGCAGCAGGCCATTATTACTTTTGCTGCTGAATCAGCCGTTTATCGCGTAAGCAAGGATATTGATGATTTGATTGAGAAAAATAAAAAAGCCGGACTTGACCGGGGGCGGGCTACTATTGAGGGCATCAGTCATTATGCTGTTGAAGCTGCCATTCTGAAAGTTTACGGATCGGAAGCGCTTGATTTTGTTATTGATGAAGCAGTTCAGATACATGGCGGAATGGGCTACTCTGCTGAAATGGATGTAGAACGTGGATACAGAGATTCGCGCATTAACCGCATTTTTGAAGGAACAAATGAAATTAACCGTCTTTTGATTGCCGATACTGCCATCAAACGTGCACAGAAAGGTGAATTTGACCTCTTTGGCCCGGCTGAATCGTTGTACAATAATCTTGATATCATTTCATCAGGGAAAAATGGTGAAGAGTGTTATTTTGCAGAAAAACGCAGGTATATCTCTAACTTCAAAAAAACTATTCTGTTGGCTATTCATGGTGCTACCAGACATTTTGATAAAAAACTGGTCAAAGAGCAGGAGGTAATGAATAACATTTCAGAAATGATCATGCAGACGTATATTGCCGAATCATTGGCCCTGAGGATAGAAAAACTTAATGACCTGAGAGGAAGCGCTGAATTATACCGCGATATGCTGGATGTGTATGTGTATGATGCCGCTGATTTGATTCGGAAATCGGCCAGAGATGCCGTAAACTCATTTGCAGAAGCAGCGTTATCTGAAAAGCTGAATGCTGCCATTGAAGCACTTACGCAAGTGGCTGGTATCAATGTGAAGGAAGCCCGCAGGCGCATTGCCGACAAACTGATTGAAGACAATGCTTATAAATTCTAAATTTTTGTTTGTTTTGAAGAAAATAATGTAATTTTACAGGAATCAATCCTTAATCACTATTTGCATCAGAGGCCGGCTTCATAAAGCCGGCCTCTTGATTTACAAACAGGTATTTCTTTAAAATATTTTCGGAAATTTTTGCGGTGCATATTCATGCATGATGTTGTACACAGCATCAAAAACATCTTCAGCATTAGGATTTGAAAAATAATCGCCGTCGGTGCTGTAGGCTGCACGGTGTGCTTTGGCAGTGATGGTTGTGGGAGCGGCATCAAGGTATTTGTAACCTTCCTGTTCTTCCATCACTTTTTGCAGCATATAGGCTGTTGCTCCTCCGGGAACATCTTCATCAAAGAATACAATTTTATTGGTTTTCTTTAATGATTTTACGATGTCGTGATGAATATCGAAAGGAATAAGTGATTGAACATCAATTAATTCTGCAGAAATGCCAAAGTTTTCCAATTGGTCAACGGCGTCTTCGGCAATTCTCACGCATGAGCCGTATGTAACAATTGTAACATCTGTACCGCCACGAATAATTTCAGGAATACCGGGCTTCATTTTGAATTCTCCAAGGTTTGACGGACGTTTTTCGCGAAGACGGTAAGCATTCAGCGGCTCAATAATGATAGCTGGTTCATCTGATGCCATCATGGTATTATAAAAACCTGCAGCCTGCGTCATATTGCGTGGCACAAGCACCATAACACCTCTTACTGAGTTGATGACCATACTTAAGGGAGAGCCTGAGTGCCAGATACCTTCGAGCCTGTGACCACGTGTGCTGATAATCATTGGCGCTTTTTGTCCTCCTTTGGTTCTATACTGCAAAGTAGCCAGGTCGTCACTTATCACCTGCAGCCCATATAACAAGTAGTCGAAGTATTGAATTTCGGCAATGGGTCTGAATCCACGCATGGCAAGACCAATTCCCTGACCAATGATGGTAGCTTCGCGTATTCCTGTATCAAATATTCTGGTTTCACCATATTTTTCCTGTAAACCTTCCCATGTTTGATTTACGCCGCCAATTTTTCCAACATCTTCACCAAATACAACCATTTGAGGGTTTTGCTGCATCAGGATGTCGAAATTATCTCTCAGTATTTCACGGCCGGGAACCATCACTGATTTTTCGTCGTAAACAGGCGCTACAGATGATAAGTTATCAATAGATAGTTCGGAATTGCTGTAAAGAAAGGAATTGTACCGATCGGCATTTTTAGCCATTTGCTCATTCAGCCACGCCGAAACATTTATTTTAAGTGAATTTTCAGGGTTGCTGCAAGCATCGCAAATGAGGCGTAATATTTTACGGGCCGATGAAATAATATCCTTTCTGATGGGTTCAGCTATCAGTTTCAGATCTTCTTTGATGCTTTCAATTTTTAACGTTTTTGCACAATTGCAGGTGGTCACATCGGCCATTTTCAAGAAATTGTCGCGTTCGGCCTTGATAGGGTTCAGATAATTTTCCCAGGCTGATTTTCTCGCCTGTTTTACGCGTACAATTGCATTTTGTTCAATATGTTCAATTTCATTTTCATCAGCAATCTGCGAATCTAACATCCATTGACGCATTTTAGCTATACCGTCAAATTCTTTTTCCCAGTCGAGGCGTTCTTTTGATTTATAGCGTTCATGCGAACCACTTGTTGAATGCCCCTGGGGCTGGGTGAGTTCGTGAATATGAAACAAAACAGGGACATGTTCATTCCGGCAAATTTCAACGCCTTTGCGATAGGTTTCAATCAGGGTGGGGTAGTCCCAGCCTTTTGCCTTGTATATGCGGTATCCCGGATTATTTTCATCAGCTTCAAATCCTTTCAGAACCTCCGAGATATTTTGCTTGGTGGTTTGATACTTGTTGGGTACAGAAATACCCCAGCCATCATCCCACACCGAAATGGCCATTGGTACCTGAAGTACACCGGCTGCATTGATGGTTTCAAAAAAATGGCCTTCAGAAGTAGAAGCATCGCCAATGGTACCAAAAGCAACTTCATTGCCACTGACCGAAAAGCCATGGCTTATTTCAGCATTTTCTGTTTTACGGTATAGTTTTGAGGCAAGGGCAAGTCCGAGCAAACGAGGCATCTGGCCTGCAGTAGGCGAAATATCTGCCGAGCTGTTTTTTTGAAGGGTTAATTTTTTCCAGTGTCCATGATTATCAAGGCTTCTGGTGGCAAAATGATTATTCATTACCCTTCCGGCTGTGCCCGGATTAATGCGGGTATCTGTGTCTCCGTATATTTGTGCAAAAAACTCTTCCAGCGTCATCATGCCTGATGCCATCATAAAGGTTTGATCGCGGTAATATCCTGAGCGCCAGTCGCCATTCTTAAAAACCCGGGCCATGGCAAGCTGAGGAATTTCTTTTCCGTCGCCAAAAATGCCAAACTTTCCTTTGCCTGTCAGCACTTCGCGTCTGCCGAGCAAGCTTGCCTGACGGCTTTCAAAAGCAATTCTGTAATCATTAAGTATTTCTTCTTTGCTTAGCTTTATAGATTTAAAAATAGAAGATGCTTGTGTTAAAGATTTTGTGGTCATGAAGTTGAAAATTTTATAGTAATACAAAGCCGGAATAGCTCTTACTGTTAACAAATATCAGGAATATTGGTTCAGCTTAAACCTTGAATCAACAAATTATTTGAGATTAGCTTTCCATACTAAACCGCAGGAATGAAGGCGCCGGGCTATGAGATAATGAGGTGTTTCTGTCAGGTATTCTTTGGTGATGCCGCATTGCAGAATCAGGTCGTCAATATCTGTGTCGGTGTTGCAGTTGTATCTGTTGCTGATGACTTCGCGTGAGATAATGGCCAGCAATTGTTCTCTTAAAGCATCTTTAGCTCTGATTTCAGCCATTTTTTTCAGTTCTTTGGCCTCTTTGCTAAAAGCATTGTAAAGCATGGTGAAAGGACCGGGCAATAATAAGCCGCCATCAGGATTTTCGAATTTTCTTCTGAACGGCATATCGGGCATCATTAACCTTTTTTGTAGTGCTTCTTCAGGCAACCTCAGCGTTATAAATTCCTGCCTGAACTCCCGGTAGGTCAGCGGATATGGCTTAATTACGGCTTCATTTAATATGAGGGTGTCTGATAAAAGAGTAATATTCAGACTATACGTTTGTGCAGTCAGGCCTTCGGGAATTTGCATAAAGTAAGGTTTGTAACCTACCATACTCACTTTAAGCGAGTCATTGGCCGCAAGCACCAGAAAAAAATGAGCATCGGCATCGGTGAAAGTGCCATATTGCCGGGTTTTGTTTAGTGCATGTGCACCTACAAGTTTTTCACCTCTGAGATTCCACACTGTGCCGCTGATCATAACATATGACTGGGCTTCTGATTTTGAAAATGGTATGATCAGAACCAATAATAGAAAACAAGAGGCCAGCAGTCTCATAATGCTTGATTTTGTTACAAAAGTACAATGATAAACCGGTTGTTTTACTTAATAAATGTTAAAGCCTGCATTCATTTTCAGAAGTCAGAGGGAGCAACAAGTATTGAACAAAAAAAGTAGATGTCTGTTAATTAAACACCTTCATATTTTCTGAATAATATGCAGGGAAATATGTTAACTCAAAACTTAAAAACTTATGAAACAAGTATTTAAATCTCTTAGTTTTATTGTAATCATTGGATTGGCAGCTTCTTGCGGTGGGCCGCAGGGCGAAAAAGCCCAGACTGGTGATGCACAGGAAGTTTCTGTTGCTACCGGTGATGTTTCGCTTAAAGTTGATGTAGCTGCTTCAAATGTGGAATGGACTGGAGCCAAACCCACCGGGCAACATAATGGTACAATCTCTATCAGCGATGGTAGCGTAATGTTAAGCAACGGTGTTGTTGTTGGTGGAAAATTCACCATTGATATGAATTCTATTGTAAACAGTGATTTAACTTCTGAAGAGGATAATGCCAAATTGGTAGGCCATCTTAAATCACCTGATTTTTTTGATGTTGCTAAATATCCAACCGCCGTGTTTGAGATTACCGGAGCAGATGCTGTAAATGGCACTCCAGGTGTTACTCACAATATTACAGGCAATCTTACCATGAAGGATGTAACCAAAAGCATTACTTTCCCTGCCATGGTTAAAATCGAAGACAACAAACTTACTGCCGAAACTCCTGCTTTTGTGATTGATCGTACTCAATGGAACGTTCAGTATGGTTCCAAAACTCTTTTTGATAACCTGAAAGATAAGTTTATCAATGATGAAATTTCGCTCAAGATTAACCTGACTGCCGAAATGTAAAATTTTTGCGACTCTGCAAACAAAGCCATCTCATTTATCAGAGATGGCTTTGTTTTTTTTATCAGCTGAACAGGGTTGAATTAATTCTGCAATAAGCTGTGCGTGGCTAAAGTTTTGTAAATTTTGATTGACAAATCATGATTTTAGCATACTTCTTAAGTTGGCTAATAGTTTTCGGCAAGAATTTCGAAATAGGCCTGAGGGTGCTCACAACCGGGGCAATTCTTTAAAGCCCTTTCACTTTCATAAATTAATCCGCATTTGCGGCAAATCCATTTTACCTTTTTATCACGTTTGAAGGTTTTTCCTTCCTCAATATTTTGAGCCAGCACCTGGTAACGCTCATGATAAAACTGTTTTATCTGTCTGAAAAGTTTGAGTTTGGTAGCAACTTTTTTAAAGCCTTCCTCCCAGGCTATTCTTTCAAATTCTTCAAAAATAACAGATGCTTCGTGTAATTCATTTTCAGAAGATTCGAGCAGACAGTCCAACACACCGCCAATACCTTTGGCACTGACAGGAACACTAACTTCAATGGTGCTGTTTTCCAGAAATTTATACAGGGTTTTGGTATGAGAACGTTTTTGCTCGGCCACTTCCATAAAAATGGCAGCCATTTGCTCATAACCATCTCTTTTAGCTTGTTTGGCAAATATCTCACACTTTCTGATGTTGGCCGATTCAATCATCCAGGCTTTGGCAATGTTGAGTTCTGTTTTACTTCCCGTAAAATTTTCCATGATGAAATGTTTTCTTGATTAACGTAAAATTAAGCAATTTGCAAACGATAAAAAAAAAGCCATCTGAAACAGATGACTCTTCACAGGTCATTGAGAGACTATTTTTCAATCCAGCTAATAATCTTTTCTGACATCGGGCTTTCGCGCGGACTGGCATAATCAACCAGGTGGCCATTTTCATCAATCATAAACTTTTGAAAATTCCAGGATACCTCTGCATCAAATTTCCCGTTTTCCGATTTCTCAGTGAGCCATTTATAAATGGGGTCCTGATCATTTCCCTTAACCGATATTTTTGACATCATAGGGAAAGTAACCCCGTAGTTCGTTTCACAAAATTCTTTGATTTCATCGTTTGTACCGGGTTCCTGACTCAAAAAGTTGTTGGCCGGAAAACCAATAATGACAAAGTTACGGTCCTTGTATTTCCTGTAAAGTTCCTCAAGCTCTTTATACTGAGGTGTGAGGCCGCATTTGGAGGCCGTGTTTACTACCAGCACTTTTTTGCCTTTAAGAGAAGACAGGTCAAAATCTTTGCCTTCTATTGTTTTGGTTTTAAAACTATAAAGCGATTTCTGAGCTACGGAAACTCCTGCAAAAAAAATAATCAGGGCAAATATTATACTTAGTTGTTTCATTTTGTTTTGGGGGTTTTGTTTACGTTTTAAACAAGTTCTGTGAAGCAATGTTCATCAATGCAGATGTAAAAGGAGATTAGATAATGAACTGAAAGATTTACCTTTGTGCCCATGAATCTGATTGCTCAAAAACTGCTGCGTAATTTTAACTATGACGGGCTGCTGCCTGAAGAGAAGCGTACATTTAAACTGCACCTGGGCTACACGGTATTTGATAATTTTGTGGCTGGTGTATTAACGCTGAATGAATTTGTTTTTTTACGGAGTCTGAACGGTTCGTCATATCAGTTGAGTTTCCTTTTTCAGTTTTCGGTGCTGGCTTTTATTTTTCTGATTTTTGTTTCGGAATGGCTGAAGAGGGTTCAGAATAAGCAAAAGCTTATCAGGATTGTTGGCATTGCTACCCGGGCGCCACTTGCCGTTTTGCTGTTCTTTCCCCGTTCAGCAGAGGCCATGAATGCAAACTCGGTTTATCATCTTATTTTTTTACTGCTTTTCTTTATTTATTACCTGGGAAACCCAATCATATTTCCCACCATCAACTTGTTTCTTAAAAACAATTACAGGCACGAAAACTTCGGCCGATTATATAGTTTAGCAACCGTCTACGGTAAAGTTCTGATGCTTGTTACCGCTTTTATTTATGGAATTCTGCTTGATTATGACAAGTATGCCTATACCTGGGTTTTTGCATTGGCAGCAACGGCCGGTGTTGTATCGGTGGTGCTGCTGTCAAGGATTCATTATACCGAAAGTGCGGCAGTAGTCCCTAAAGGCGGTTTTCTGAAATCGGTGCTTGAATCGGCCAAAGGAATGCGTCGTATCATGAAGGATAATACACCCTTCCGTCATTTTGAGCTGGGTTTCCTGTTTTATGGTTTTGCCTTTATGAGCACAGTTACTGTGATGACTATTTTCTTTGAAAAACAGCTGGGACTCAATTATTTTAGTGTGGCAACCTATAAAAATGCCTATAATATAATAGCGTTATTCCTGATTCCGTTTTTCGGACGAATACTTGGTAAAATTGATCCGCGTAAGTTTGCTGCATTTACTTTTGCCTCCATCATGTTTTACCTGCTTAGTCTGGTCTTAACTTTTTATTTTCCTCAACATACGCAAATTGGGAATTTCAAACTGTTTTACAGCATGATTCCTTTTGTATTGTTTCATAGTGTTTTTGCAGCAACCATGTCATTGTTGTGGAGCATTGGCTCGGCCTATTTTTGTAAACCGCACGAAGCGGGCGATTATCAGTCTGTTCACTTGTTTCTGACTGCGACCCGTGCCGTTTTTGCTCCATTGCTTGGTGTTTTGTTTTACGAGCTCTATGGTTTTGTGTTCACTTTTTGTGTGGGAGCTGCCTCCTTGTTTATGGCGATTATCATTATGATTTGGTCTTATAAAAAAGACCAGGTGAAAGTGCTTACGAATCAGGTTCACTAACGAACTGATGATGCTTCAGCTTTTCGCCTGGTCTGCCTATTTATAGTTTATCTATTCTGTAAAATCCCAATGATTGTCTTTCGGAAAGGCATCAGGTGTATTGGCGCCACCCAACTCAATGGAAATCAGTTTCTGTGGAACAGGAAAAGATAAAACTAGCTCGTTTTTTCCATCGCGCCACGATTGAGAAGATGCATGAAAGTCTTGTTTGGTTTTGTTTTCAAAATTGAAGGTTAAATCAATGGGAACCGGAATAACTCCTTTTCTTTCAATGGTAATCTCCAGCTTCTTATTTTTTATTTCAGCATTGGTAATGGCCAAGTCGGGATATCCGTTTTCGAAAAACCATGGGCCGAAATACCAGGTTAGATCTTCACGGGCAATGCGACTGCAGGTATTCATAAAATCATAGGGTGAGGGGTGTTTAAATGCCCATTCAGCAAGAAATGTCTGAAGTGATTGATCAAAGTTTTCCTTGCCCATGGCATCGCCCAGATGATAAAAGGCTGCTGCAGCTCTTGCATAAACATTTTGACGGTATGACACTGTGTTGGCGATTGAATTGGATGAAACGGACATGTTAATATCGTCTTCACGTCCTGCCCATTGTGAATACGAGCGCATATAATTGCGATGAGGATTGGATTCAGGGAAATAGTCCATTTCAATGGCTTTCGGAAGAAATGTGATAAGCCCTTCATCCATCCATCCGTAGCGTGTTTCGTTAAAACCGGCTATAAAAGGAAACCATGAATGCGATATTTCATGTGCGGTTACAAACACTGTAAAAGGACGTTCTGTGGCAGGACCATCATTTACAATCATCGGAAATTCCATTCCTCCGTGTCCGCTAAATACAGTCATTACAGGATATGGGTAAGGAAAACCTGTGATTTCGTCTGACATTCGCTGAATGGTTTTAGCTCCGATGGCTGCAACTTCTTTGAAATCTGTCGCTTTTTCGGGATAAACCGCCTGCACCAGCACTTTTTTTCCACCTTCGGGCTGCACAGTTACTGCATCCCACAGGTAAACAGGGCTTATGCCAAAGGCAAAATCTGTTACATTCTCAGCTTTTATATGCCAGTTTTTTCTGATTGATGGCTTTAAGGCTGACTTTTGTATTAAATCATCCGCAGTAACTATCGCTACAGGTTCGCTGCTTTCGGCGGCTTTGCCGAGTCTTGAGAGTGTTTGTCCGGTGAAAATCTCTTCTTTGTTCTGTAGCTCACCGGTTGACCACATCATATAATGGCCTGGCAACGACATGTTTACATCAAAATTGCCGAAGTCATTATAAAATTCGGCTGAGCCCAGATGCTGGCTGTAATCCCATCCGAAAATATCATCATAAACGGCTATGCGCGGAAACCAATAGGCTATAAAAAATGAAAGTGAGTCGTAGGTGCCTGTTCTTATCTGAGATACAAGTGGATGAACAAGACTCCAGTTGAGCTCAATCTGCACTGAATTCGTGGGCGCAAGTGGCGTTTTGAGCCGTAAAAATACTTCAGTGCCATCCTGTTGCCATAAAGGGGCTGTCATGGTCACTTCATCGCCATTAATTCTGAGGTTATTCATTTCCACGCCACTGGTCAGGTCTGTTTCCTCAATTTGGTATACCCTGTTTATCCCTTTTTTGAATATATCATGGTCAATATTCATGACAATTACTTTTAAAGTATCAGGACTGTTATTGGTGTATTTAATGGTTTCATAACCAGTAAGCAGTCGGGTTTCGGGATCAAACGAAGCTTCAATTTTGTAATCAGCTCTGTTTTGAAAATAGCCCGCTCCGGGCGCTCCCGTTGTACTACGGGTGTTGTTTTTGATGGCACGCTGATATTCGCGTGGCAAATAAATTCCTGTGTTTTGCGCCATCAAGGCTGAACAAACGGATAAAACGCTTAAAAGTGCGGTGAACAGATGTTTTTTCATCATGAAATTGTTTATGGGTATCTATTATTCAATAATTGCGCCATGTTTGTAATGCTCTTTATATCAAATACATAGATGAATGATTATGTGAAAAAACATGTACGTGTCCGAACACCTTGGTGATTAAAACCGAACAGTTGAGCAGTCACAGCACAGGGAATGAAAACAAGGGGGAAGTTCAGAAAGTTGTGTGGGAATTCATGAAACTCCCATGCTACATCTGGTTAGATGGAATATGGGGTTAATCAGATGTTTTTATGTAAATCAGCTGAAAATCAGGTTGTAATATCTGCGTATTCTTCCGGCTAACTCATCAATTGAAATATATTTACTTACCCTGAAGGTTTCTTTTCCATCAAAAAATACTACAATGGTTGGACTGGCAAACACACCGTTAGAGGCTGATAGTTCAGGAAATTGTGCTGAATTTACATAAGAATGGGCCATCTGAGGAAACTCGCTGAGGAGCATTTGTTCAACTTTGGGCCTGAGTGCGACGCAGGGGGCGCAGCTATCGTTATAAAAATAGAGCAGGAGGGCAGGGGTGCTGCTGTTTAACTGATCGAGGGCTGACTGGCTATTTAATTCCGTTTTCATAAAGCTAAATTAGCAGATTCTGTTCAATGTATATCTATAATTGGTCAACTATTTTATTTTTTCGGAAACCCCCATGCCAAACAATGCAAAATCATATTTTACAGGGTCATCAGCATCAAAAGAGCGCAGGTTAGCTGTAAGTTCTTCCACTGCCAGCCAATCATTTTGCTTGCGCTGAAGCAAACCGATTTTACGTGCTATATGACCCACATGAACATCAAGCGGGCAATAGAGTTGAGCTGGAGACAGTGATTTCCATATGCCAAAATCAACACCTTTATGATCATCTCTCACCATCCATCTCAGGAACATATTGAGGCGCTTGGCTGTACTTCCGGCTGCAGGGTTGGCAATGTGCTTGACAGAGCGCGGCAGGTGAGGGCTTTTTAAAAATGTTTCTCTGAAATTTAATATGGCATGAAAGATATGATGCTCTTGCGCCTTAATTCCCGCTGAAAACGCCTCTTCAAGCCCGTTCCCGTTTGTGTATATGTTACGCAGAGATTCTATAAAAAACAGGCAATCGTCACCATTAAAAGTACGGTGCACAAAGCTTGTGAGCCGGCGAAGATCATCAGGGCCGGCATGTAATACAAAATCATGAGGAGCCTGATCCATCAGATTCATTAATCTGTGACCGTTTTTGACAATGGTGTTTCGCTGGCCCCAGGCAATGGTTGCCACTAAAAAACCTGAAATTTCGATGTCTTCGCGTTTCGAAAACAGATGTGGAATGGCAACAGGGTCGGACGGAATAAATTCAGGAGCGTTGAAAAATGCATATTTCTCCTCGAGCAGCGACTTGATATCTCTTGTTTTCATGTAGCAAAGTTAATCTGATTATGAGTTGGAGCCCCGATGTACTGAAAAGTATGATGCATGGTGTTGCATTTTTCTTTGTAAGCTGTAAATCCCGGGTATTTTTGTTTCTCATATCCTGGTGCTATTTGACCCATGGATAGATTTTGCAGCATTTGCCCCCATAAGAAAAGAAACCCGGTAAATATCTCACCGGGTTTCCACATTTACTCACACATTATTTCATTTTCAATTTTTCATTACTTTCCCGTTCAGTACATGTTTCCCGCCAAAAGCTTCGATGAGATATAAGCCGGCAGGAAAATCTGAAATAGAAATATGATGACTACCGGTAACTTGCATTTGCTGGTAAACATTTCGTCCGGTAAGGTCTTTCATTTGAATATCAAAATATTCATCAGCGGGAAGTTCAAGGGTAAAACCGGAGGTAGCCGGGTTGGGGAAGATGCTGATTTTTGATCTTTTTAAATCCCGTTCTTTGATGTCGGTGGTATTGCAACCATCGGCAAGGGCTGCATTAAAAAATTCAAGGTACTTGGCGTCCTGGGCAGTACTGTGCCAGAAACTTCCTCCATGACCCTGTCCGGCAATCAGTTCATAGGTATGCGTTACATTCTTTTCAGTTAGCGCAGCATCAAAAAGTAAACTTGAATAAGGGGCTACCAGGCAGTCGTGATCGCCGCATGAAACAAAAACTTGTGGATCGTCGGAATCAAGATAGTGCATAGGGTTTGCGCTTTCAACTCTTTCGGGGCAGGTTGGCAGAGCGCAACCCAATAAAATAGATTCTGGTGAATTGGCTGCATTATGATTGGCGCTGGTGCAACCTATACCTTCATGCCCATCCATTTGTAAAAAATCAGTAGGCCCGAAAAGGTCAACCACAGCCTGTACACGACTTGATACTCCTGCACTTCCCAGGTGAAGTCCTTCAACCGATGGGTCGTTGCCTGTTGTTCCGGTAATGGATACCAAATGGCCGCCTGCTGATTCACCAATCAAACCGATACGGCAAGTATCAATGTGATACAAATCAGCATGTGCTTTCAGAAATCTGACAGCCGTTTTACAATCAAAAAGCTGTGCAGGCCAGATGGAATCGCCGCTTAACCTGTAGTTTATGTCAGCGCAAATATATCCTGCGTTGTAAAACGTGCGAAAAGAGCCTTGTTCTGCAATGCCTTTGCTTCCTCCCATAAATGCTCCTCCATGAATATGAATGATAAGAGGTGTAGGAGAATTTACACCTGAAGGGATGTAAAGATCAAGCATTTGTTTGGTATTGCCGTTTCCCACATAATCCAGATCAGAATAGGTGGGGGTTAGGGTCTGATTAAATGCCAGAAGCGAACAACTGATAAAAGCCAGGAGTAGAAGAGATTTTTTCATTGCACTTGTTTTTGAGGTTGATGGGCATCTGCAAATGCAGATGTATTTGTTTATCAGGTGCAAAGATGGAACAGAAACGAAAGGATAGATTTATTTAATTGCTGAGGCAGAAAAAATGGCGAATGAAGACGAAAAATGGCCTTGCGAACCAACATGGTTTTGCCTGAATAAATGATTTTATTTGCTGATGACAATTTTGATGGTTGAATGTTATCTGAAATGAATTAAAGTTAAAAGCCTCTCTGCACAAGGCGGAGAGGCTTTCGGTGGTTGGTGTGTGTGTATGCGTAATCTAATTTAAAAGAAATTTAGCTTGAATAATTTCTTTGCCTTTCGCAATCGCTTTTTCGTTTTCAGGAATCATACCATGATGACGTTTAGGCAGCGATTTTTCGAGTCCTTTGCGGATATATTCAGGCTGAACAATTGGTTTTAATTTCAGGTAACCTCCAAGTACTACCATATTGAACACCTTGGCGAGACCAACTTTTGAGGCTTCGTCAGCTGCTTCAATGGTGTAAATGTTGATGTCTTTACGGTCAGGATGGCGGGTTATTCCATTGGGATCGTAAATGAGTAAACCACCGGGTTTAACCATTTTCTCAAACTTATCCATCGATTGCTGGTTCAGAATAATAGCGGTATCGAAAGCATTAACGATGGGTGAACTAATACGCTCATCGCTGATAATTACAGTAACGTTGGCTGTTCCACCGCGCATTTCCGGGCCATAGGAAGGCATCCAACTGACTTCCTTATTCTCCATTACGCCTGAATAAGCCAGGATTTTACCCATTGAAAGGACACCCTGTCCGCCAAATCCTGCTATAATGATTTCTTCTGTCATGACTAAAAAAATTTGTCTGTTTTACAATGCTGAAATGCAAGTTGCCGGTTTCAGGTTAATCTTCGTTTACTTTAATATCGCCAAGCGGGTAAAATGGGAACATATTTTCAACCATCCATTCATTCGCTTTCACCGGGGTCATTTTCCAGCCTGAGTTGCAATTGGAAACGATTTCAACAAAAGAGAGTCCTTTGTTAAGTTTTTGATTTTCAAAAGCTTTTCGAATGGCTTTTTTGGTCTTGCGTACGTTTCCGGGGGTATGAACAGCCTGACGGGTCACATAAATAGTTCCGGGAAGCTGGGCAATAAGTTCAGTAATTTTTAGCGGGTTTCCCATTGAATGAACATCGCGTCCGTAAGGCGAAGTTGATGATTTCATCCCGGGTAAGGTTGTAGGAGCCATCTGGCCACCTGTCATTCCATAAATACCGTTGTTGATAAAAATAATCACGATATTTTCGCCACGGTTGCAGGCATGAATGGTTTCAGCTGTTCCGATGGCAGCAAGATCACCGTCGCCCTGATAGGTAAAAACAAACTTTTCGGGATGTAATCTTTTAACAGCGGTAGCTACTGCCGGAGCACGTCCGTGAGCAGCCTGCTGCATATCGATGTTCATAAAATCGTAAGCAAGTACTGAGCAGCCAACCGGAGCTATACCGATGGTTTTATCCTGGATGCCCATTTCTTCGAGCACTTCCATCACAATGCGGTGAGCAGTACCATGACCACAACCCGGACAATAACTTAATGTATTGTCGGTCATCAGGTCGGTTTTTTTGTAAATCAGGTTTTCCGGTTGCCGGATTTCTTCTTTGGTTATATTGGCCATGACGATTATCCTCCGATTATTTTTTTATGCATTGCTTCAACAACTTCGGTTGGTGAAGGAATAATTCCTCCCATGCGGCCGAAATGTTCAACTTTAACTTTGCAACCAACTGCAAGTCTGACATCTTCAATCATTTGTCCTGCGCTCATTTCAACTGTAAGAATTCCTTTCACCTGACCGGCAAGTTTTGAAATAATTTCGGTGGGGAAAGGGAACAGGGTGATGGGGCGGAGCAAACCAACCTTAATGCCTTCAGCCCTTAAAATATCGATGGCTTTTTGGCTTAGGCGGGCACTGGTTCCATAGGCAACAATCAAATAATCAGCATCATCACATTGGATAGCTTCGTAGCGGGTTTCATTCTTCTCTATCTCCTTGTATTTAGCCTGAAGTGCGATATTGTGCAATTCCTGGCGGCCTGAGTCAAGGTCAAGTGAGGTAATGATATTACGCTCGCGGGTTTTGGGTTTACCAGTGGTTGCCCATGGGGTATTCTGAATGATTTCTTCTTCGGTAAAACGCGGGCGTTGTTCTTCCAGTTCAACTTTTTCCATCATCTGGCCAATAGCTCCGTCAGACAGAACCAAAACAGGGTTACGGTATTTGAAGGCAAGGTCGAAGCCAAGTCCGGCAAAATCTGCCATTTCCTGAACGGATGAAGGAGCAAGAACAATCATGCGGTAATCGCCATGTCCGCCACCTTTGGTCGATTGGAAATAATCAGACTGTGAAGGCTGAATTGTTCCCAGACCTGGTCCTCCGCGAACAACATTGAGGATAACACAGGGTAATTCTGCTCCGGCGATATAAGAGATTCCTTCTTGTTTTAAGCTAATTCCGGGGCTTGATGAAGAAGTCAGAACACGTTTACCGCAAGCTGCTCCACCATATACCATATTGATGGCTGCAACTTCACTTTCTGCCTGCAATACAACCATTCCGGTGCGTTCTTCAGGCTTTTCAGCCATCAGGTATTCCATTACTTCCGACTGTGGTGTAATCGGATATCCAAAGTATCCATCGGCTCCTGCGCGAATGGCTGCTTCGGCAAAGGCTTCATTGCCTTTCATTAATCTGAGTTCTTTCATAAACTTTCAGTAATTAAAATTCGTTATTCCACTTTTTTCCTGTAAACAGTGATAACACCATCAGGACAAACGATAGCACAATTGGCACAGCCAATGCATTCTTCGTTTATGGTTTCGGCATAGTTATATCCTTTGCCGTTCACATTTTTAGCCAATGCAATCACATCGTTCGGACATGCAGGGATACAAACCCCACAGCCCTTGCATTTTTCGATGTCAATTACAATGTCACCTACGACTTTTGCCATGTTATTAAGAGTTTAATGTTGTATTAGTTTGATGCCACGAAATTAGAATAATTTTATCATTCGATTGCCTGCAAACGTTTGCAAAATCATTTAATTTCTTTATTTATACTGATTTTAAACTGATCGGCAGTAATTGGTTCACGTATTGTATAATTATCTGACGATGAATTATTTTTATTGCTGATGATGTTTTTTGAACCTTATCAAGCGTTCTTCCAAATCGGGGAATTGCGATGGTTGTACCAATGATACGCAGGCTCTCAGCCCTTCAAGTCTTTCGCTTCCGGTGATGGCCAGCGATATTGCACTTATACCGTAGTAGAGCAGCTCTTCTATCAATTCTTCACCGGTGAACCCGGGATAGGATATGGTAAAATAAAATCCATCGGCAACCGGTTCGTTTACATCGGTATCGTATACGATATGAAATCCGTTGTCAATAAAGAGACGTTTCATTATTTTGGCTTTTTCGCCATATACTTTTACCTCTTCCACAAAATTAAAACGTCCTTCGTTGGCTGCTTTAAGCATGGCTGCAAGTGCATATTGGGCCGAATGTGCCGTGCCTGAGCTTAAGGCATATACTGTTCCGAAAATCATGGCTCTCCCAAATATGTCACTATTGTAATAACGCAGCAGGCCCGGTGCTTTTTTATTGAAAAGCTCGTTTGAAATAACCATCATGCCTATACGCTGTCCGGCATAACTGAATGCTTTTGAACTGGAAATAAACAGTATATAATTGCCTGTGTATTTGGCCACCGAGGGCTGATAGGGTGCTTCGCCGGGTTTAGAATAATCTTTGCGGAAATCCATGCCAAAATAGGCCAGATCTTCGCAGATTACCACGTTATATTTATTGGCAAGTTCTCCTATTGTTTTCAGCTCATCGTCGGTAAAACAAATCCACGAGGGATTGTTGGGATTGGAGTAAAGTACAGAATGTATATGTCCTTTGCTGAAGTAAGATTCGAGCTTTTCGCGGAGTTTTTCTCCCCTGAAATCATATACATCAAAGCTTTCAAACTTTTGCCCAAGCACTTTGTGTTGCTGCTTATGTACCGGAAATCCCGGGTCGATAAACAGGGTGGTGTCGCGCTGTGGATCCATTCTCGACAGGGTGAGAAAAGCAGCAAAACTTCCCTGCATTGAACCTACTGTAGGAATACAGGCTTCGGGCATGACATCAATATCAATGAAGTTTTTAACAAACCTTGAAATTTCTTTTTTAAGGTCTGGTGTTCCGTCAATGTCGGGATAGATGGCTGCCACCCCATTGCGTAAGGCTTCAATTTCGGCCTCGGTGCCTATGGAGGAGGGTTTCATACCCGGAATTCCCATCTCCATCCTGATATATTTTTTACCGGTTGATTGCTCTATTTTGTCAATTAACCGCTTAATCTCGCGGATACTGGCCTTCCCAACGTTGGTAAGGTTCATTTCCTTAATGCGCTCCGATACTACTGCGTAATCAATAGGAGTTTCCTTCCTGAATTCTTCTTTCATTGTATTATGCTGGTTGGTTTTTTCGGTGTTTCACTTAAATCTGAAGACTTCAACATACTGCATAAAAAATGCAGATTTCAATAGCTTGCTGCAAATGAATGACTTATGGCCCTTCTTCTGACTTAGTGTAAAAAATATTCCTTAGTTCGTTATGGCTGGCAAGATATAGAAATGGCTTCACATGGCAATTCAATCAATGAAAAAATATTCCACAGATGAAAAAATAATCGGGAATCGGCAATGTAGCTATCTGGTTTTCATGGAAGCCAGGGCAAGGATTGTTCCAAGGGCTATTCCAAGTAAGGCTGCAAACAATACCTGATAATCAGGCGGTAAAAGAAAGGTTATGGTGTGTGCCGGATACCAGAAGAACGGAATTGTTTTTTTGAACACGAAGTTCCATTGAACATCCCAGTTGAGGTTGACAAAAATTGTTCTGAAATCGATTGGACTGAACAGCCCTTTGATTGTGCCGCCGGTTTTTAATATATGGGTGTCGGTAATTTTATGAAAAGTCATCATCACAGGAGCATAAATAGTGTTCATAAAAACGCTGATGCAGAAGGCGATAAACAGCTTTTCGGGGCTGAAACCTGCTTTAAAGATTGCTGAAGCATTGGTCATGCCCATGTATGTCAGAAATTCAAGCGTTCCTGAAGTAAAGATAACAAAAGCCAGTTTGATGGTGAGCCCGAGCACTCCCCATACAATGGCACGGGGAAGAATGCCAAATCCGGGGGTATTGTAGTGTCCGGTTTTTATTCTCAGCCCTATAACTTCGCCCAGCGTAGCCAAAAGCGCAAATTTGATAAAACTCATGACCATTCCATGTTCGCGGTTAAACGAGTTGTAATACTCAAAAACCTCAGGCGATAAAAAGAATGGAAGAAAAAACAGGATTATAAAGATGGTAAACAGTAAATCGTTGCGCTTCATGTATTGAACAGTATGTTATCAGGTGGCAAAGATAGAATCCTTTGTCATCTTTGCAAAAACATATCTTTGGGTTCTTCAAAATCCACAATTTCACTTAACCGGCACTGTCGGGCGGGTTTCTTTTATACAAAATACAGGCTGATTTGCACTGGGGCACTATTTCTTAAACGGAAGTATCAGATAGGTGTAAACTTTACATCCAAGGCAATAGCCCAGCACACTTTCAAGAAGAGCGCAAAAAATAAGAATATAGCCTGTTATCTCAGCGGCAAGTGCATAACCGGCAAACAGGAAAAAAGCAATCAATAAACCGAACACCATGCCCAGGCCGGCAGAAAAACGCTTTGGCGCGGCGTCAATCATGCGTGGGCTAAGCCTGAGTGTCCCGGCTATGATGTTGGTAAATATCTTTAACGGGCTTGCATTCCCCTTGCTGAATGCCCTGAGGGCAAAATCAATGGTCATGGCAGCGGCTATAACCCAGGCGCCTGTTAATAAGGTAAAAGCACTTAAAATTACAATCTCAAAGGCAATAAGCCTCACAATGTTTTCATTCACCCTTTCATCGGAAACCGGGCAACTTAGTGGTTCGTTCATAAACTTAAAATTCGATGGTAAAAATAAACAATTATTGCCAACTGTATGTTCAGACTGGCACAATCAACAACCACAAATATGTCATCAGCCTCCAATATTGACGAAGTGATTGATATACTGCAAGGTATTGTATTGTCTGAAACTCAGCATAACAGCCCCTTGGCTTTTTTTCCTGCATTGTATCAGCTAGTTACGGTAAAAGTAAAGCAGGGTATTGACCGTTGTGAGTTTGACGATAACACGCGCATGGAACAGTTGGATGTACGTTTTGCCAACCGTTATTTTGATGCATATTTTGCATATAAATCAGGCCATCCGTTGAGTGGTTCGTGGCGTATTGTATTTGAATCATCTGAAAAACCATTGCTTGTTTTGCAGCATTTGTTGTCAGGCATGAATGCACATATCAATCTTGATCTCGGGATTGCTGCAGCTGAAACCATGAAAGGCAAACCAATAGAAGATATCCAGGATGATTTCAATGCTATCAATCAAATTCTTTCAGATTTAACGATGGGTGTTCAAGCTGCCATAGGAAAGGTTTCGCCATTGATTGGGCTTTTGGATCAATGGGCCGGAAAATCAGATACCATGCTGGTTGGTTTCAGTATCAACCAGGCCCGCGATGGAGCATGGAAAAATGCTGTAACCATTCATAAATCGGATAATCAGGCCGATGTAATTTTACAAAGGGACAGAAAGATATCTGCTCTTGGACTGTCATTGATTTATCCTGCAAGCAGATGGGTACGAACACTGCTCAGATTGATCGGGTTTTTCGAGAAAAAAGAGGTTAGAGCTATTGTTCAGGTAATGACGGGTTAAGTGCTGAACGACAGGTATATTTAGGTTTTTATTCCTCTTCTTTGAAGTAAAGTTTATAGAAGTTCATTCTACGCTCTTCGTCGTACCCTTTTTCAATATTATCACGGTTACCGTGAACGTACACATGGAAATTGCCATCTAATTTCAATACACTTTTGTACACTTTTGATTGCTTTTTCACAGCCTGATTTGAGATGTCAAAATCATCGTTGATTTTCACTTCTCTTTCAATTTCAAAATCGCGCCGGTATTCGTTAAACGTTTCAATTACCTCGGGCTCTGTAAATACCTCGCTCATAAATTCTTCCATCACAAATGCATCCTTTTCCTTAAAGAATTTCATGGATTTATTGAGCAATTCAGCCTGGGCCGGACGGTCAATTTCAAACACTTCGGGTAATTTGTTGGTTACAAATTCTTTGCATAAGGTGAGCGTTTGGCTGGTCTGAAAATATTCATCGTTGCGGGGCCGCAATTTCAAAAAGCTGTCCATCCAGTAAAGTGCTTCGTTGCTTTTGCTCAAATTGTCAACCGTGGCCACTACAAAACCATGCTCACGCTCAGTATTGAAAATTAAACACCCTTTATCCAGCTTGTTGATGTTAATTCCATCTTCATGTTCGATGCTGAAATTGTCATTGGTGGGATAAACCTTTAAAAATGTTTCGTGTGATTCTGATTTGAAAAGCCCGATAGCATCTACCTCTTCGCCGTCGACTATCAGGTTTTTGAGGTAAGCTGCATAAAATTCACCGGCTTTTACCTTGGGATGTACCGAGTTTTCATACAAATGATTGGCCAGGTTCACCGAGTTAAGGTAAAAACTTCCCGGATCGTCAAAAATGGAGCAGGCAAAATGGTAGACTTCATTCAGATTTAAATCAGCTTCATGATGAAGGTTAAAATATTCATTTTTCCCAAAGGGAGAAAGAAAATACCTGATTAACAAATCTTTAATTGCTTCGCTAAGCTGCACAGGAGATTTGGAAAACTTAATGCCTTCTTCGCGGCTTTTATTTCCTGTTTTATGAATTACAAGGCGTTCCAGCCGGGCTTCTTCGCTTACTATCATTTTTAAATATTTGAATATAAGTGCGTTACAAATTCACAGTTGTGTTTTATTTATTATGCAATGATAAGTCATTTCATCAGAAAAGAGAGAAGGAATTGCAGAAATGAACCCGATATACACTATGTATAAGTGAGAGAATGACTTGCCGGCAATTTTTCTTTTTCATTTCAATCCTTATTGTATTTTAGCACATTCAACGCTAAATACTTCTTATTATGAAAGCAATGACAGAAGATCAACAAAAAATTTTTGACTCGGAAACGCTGGGATTAGAGGCTGTATCTTTAAATCCGGCTGCTGATTTTATTGAATCCATGGGATTTAAATTTGCCAGGTACATTCAACTGGCCAATTACAGAGGTGACGATGCCGAACTTGAAGTTTATGAAGATGGCCAGGGTAAAAAAATTGTAAAACTTTGCGTAATACAAAGAACGTATTCGGAAGGCGATCTGTTTCATCATTCCTGCTTTGCACCTCCTGATTTGTTGCCCCGCCTGGCTTCAGATAATGCAGCATTATAAGCGTCGGGACTTTCATAAATGCATCATTGTTTAAAAATTTATTACTCATTAAATACCTGAAGTATGAATAACTTGCTGAAACTCATTCTGATTTCATTGTTTTTTGCTTTTTCAACCCCATCACAAGCCTGTACAAACTACCTGGTTACCAAAGGAGCCTCGGCCGATGGTTCAACCATGGTGAGCTATGCTGCTGATTCTCATATTCGTTATGGAGAGTTATACTGGCGTCCGGCAGCCGACTGGCCTGCTGGTACCATGGTGACCCTTTACGATCGGGGAACCGCTGAACCTCTGGGGCAAATTCCGCAGGTTGCCCATACTTACCAGGTTATTGGTTTTATGAATGAACATCAGGTGGCTATAGGCGAAACAACGTTTGATGGACGCAGTGAACTTTACGATTCAACGGGCGTGGTGGATTATGGAAGTTTGATGTTTTTGGCCCTGCAGCGTTCAAAAACAGCCCGTGAAGCTATCCGGGTAATGGGTGAATTGGTCGAGAAATTTGGTTATGCCAGTACCGGCGAATCCTTTTCTATCGGCGACCCCAATGAAGTGTGGATTATGGAGCTCATTGGAAAAGGTACACGCATGACGCTCGATAAAAAATCGGGAAAATCACACAATGCCGATAAAGGTGCCGTGTGGGTGGCTATCAGAATTCCTGATGGTTATATTTCGGCCCATGCCAATCATGCCCGTATCACTACTTTCCCGGCTGATAATGGTAAAACCTCTATCAGCAGCAAAAATTTTAAACTCATCAACAATCCTGAAGTGGAAGTGATTTATGCTCATGATGTGATCTCTTTTGCCAGGGCCAAAGGGTATTTTAAAGGTTCTGATGCTGAATTCAGTTTCAGCGATGTGTATGCTCCGCTTGATTTTGGTGCTGCCCGTTTTTGCGAACTGAGGGTTTGGGCCATGTTTAATCATGTGAACAGCCAGATGCAGCAATACTTTGATTATGCTGCCGGAGCCATTGATAAGGAAAGAATGCCCTTGTATATTAAACCCGACAGGAAGTTAACAGCAAGAGATTTGATGCAATTTAAACGCGATTATCTGCAGGGAACTGATTTGGATATGTCGAAAGATGCCGGTGCCGGCCCATTTGGCTCTCCTTACCGCTGGCGCCCGCTTACCTGGGAATATGAAGGGCAGGAGTATTTTAACGAAAGGGTAACAGCCACACAGCAAACCGGTTTTTCATTCATTGCCCAAATGCGCAGCTGGATGCCTGATCCTGTGGGCGGTATTTTTTGGTTTGGGGTAGATGATGCCACTTCAACCGTGTATATGCCTTTCTATTGCGGAATTACCGAAGTGCCTTATTGTGTTGCAGAAGGCAATGGCGATATGCTTACTTACGCTGAAAATGCAGCCTTTTGGGTGTTTAACCGTGTGGCTCAGTTCAAGTATCTGTTCTATAACAGAGTGATGCCTGATTTGGTTAAGGTGCAGGATGAGCTCGAAACCAGGTTTGCCTCTGAAATTCACGACATTGACAATAAGGCTGCAGAGCTTTGGAAAACCGACCAGAAGGCAGCGCTGGAAACCATCACCCGGTATTCGGCCAACACTGCCCAGCAAACAGTTGACAGATGGAGAAAACTTGGCGAGTTCTTATTGGTGAAATATATGGACGGCAATGTTAAAAAAGAGAAAGACGGCGTATTCCTGAGAAATGAGTGGGGATACCCGCAGTCACCATCATTCCCCGGTTATAACGATGAATGGAAAAAAGAAGTGATCAACAATACCGGAGATAAACTTAAAAACCGGTAAGTTGCCCAATCCTAAAACAAAAAAAGGCTGACCATTCACTGTCAGCCTTTTTTTGTTTGTCAGTAATAAAAAGATAAACTACTTTCTTGAATGAATGGCAATTCTGTTGCCTTCCGAATCGAGAAACAACCCCATGTAACCAATATCTTCTGATATCAGTTTCTTTGACTCCAGCACTTTACCACCGGCAGCTTCAACCTTTGCCAACTCAACAGCCAGGTTGCCTGAGCGAGGTGTAAAATAAATCAAAGTACCGTCAGTTGAAGGCTTGTAGAACTCAGGATGATAAACCAAACTGCCTGAGCTTCCCAGCCCTTTTTCATCAAAAGGAAACCAGGCCATGTCCAATCCGTCAAGCTTATTTCTCTGCAATTCTATAGAAAAAACAGTGGAATAAAACTTTATGGCCCGTTCCATATCAGTTACGGGTATTTCAAACCATCCTACCATGTTGTTCATATCCGGGAGTTTAAGTTAAATAATTGGTAAACAAATGACATGTAAACATGTTTTCGACGGATAAAAAAAACGAACAGAAAGCAATTTACTTTTCAATTCTTATTCTGGCGTCAACGGCCACAACACCTTTGGCATTTCCAAGCAAAGGATTGATGTCCATTTCTGCAATTTCGGGCGCAGCTTCACATAAAGCTGATAAACGTACAATGGCATCGGCAAATGCAGCTTCATGAACGCCTTCCTGGCCGCGCACACCCTGTATAATTTTATACGATTTAAGGTTGCGGATCATGTCGGCAGCTTCATCATGCGAAACAGGTGATAATGAAGTTTGTACATCTTTCAGCACTTCAATAAAGATACCACCCAGTCCGCAAAGAATCATATGGCCAAACTTTGGTTCAAGTTTTGCTCCGGCAAATATTTGCGTACCGCTTAACATGGGTTGCAGCAGAATGGCAGTTGTGTCTTTTATCTGCATCATCCGCTCAAATTCGGCTATCACGGTTTTATCGTCATTCACATTGAGGACCACACCGCCAACATCGGATTTATGCACCGGGCCCACCACTTTCATTACAATGGGATATCCCAGCTTATGAGCTGATTCCAGGGCTTCTGCAGATGTGGTTACCACGGCTTCACCAGCGCGTGGAATACCGGCTGCATCGAGCAGTTGCTGTACTTTATCAGGCGAAATATACCCGTTTTCTGAGGTTGAAATAATCTGCCTGATAGCTGCTAAGTCAACTTCGGGATGAGCAGCAGCAGCGGCAGGAGCTTTTGTATGGTATATTTTGGCAAGAGCCTGTCCGAAAACGACTTCATCGGGGAAGTTGATACGGCCCATCGAAAGGAAGTAGTCAATTTCATTTTTAACATTGATGACAGAAGGTAAAATCGGGAAAATGGGTTTTCTGCAGGTTTTCATTTTCTCGTCAAGAAGTTTATAAACATCATAAACTTCAAACAAACCGGGGCTTCCGAAAATGACGGCCATGGCATCAATATGGTCGAATTGAGTATCGCAGTAATCAATAATATCGCCCAAATTGGCTGCAGAGCCTGTTGCCAGAAAGTCGATCGGGTTGGCCACCGATGAGCCGGGGAGGAGTTTGGCCAGCAATTCAGGACTTTCTATATGGGGAACATCAAGTCCATTATTTGAAAGGGCATCTGTCAGCATTACCGCTGGACCTCCGGCGTGTGTGATAATAGCTATATTCTTTCCTGTAAGCTTTTTGTGCATAAAAATGGCGGCTACCGTGGCCAGCTCTTCACGGCCATAGCACCTGACAATTCCGGCTTTGCGGAAAAGCGCATCAACGGCTGAATCGCTGCTGGCAAGCGCGCCTGTGTGCGAGGATGCTGCACGGCTTCCGGCCGACGAGCTGCCTGATTTGATTGCCGCAATCCGACACCCTTTTTTGATGAGCGATGAGGCGTGTTTTAATAGTAAATCAGGCTTGTTTACGCTTTCAATATAAAGCAATTTAACCTTTGAACTGTTTGCCGGATCAAAATGCTCATCCATATACTGAAGCACCTCTTCCACACCCATTTGTGCGCTGTTGCCAACCGAGTAAACACTCGAAAACGACAACCCGTTGGGTATACCTGATTCCATAATAAAAACGGCCGTGGCACCTGAACCAGAAATAAAATCAACCCCGTTGGGATCGAGACGGGGAATGGGAGTTGTAAAGACTGAGGTATGGTGCGGGTTCATTACTCCAATGCAGTTGGGGCCAATCAGGCATCCATTTACACTGTTGATGGTATCTACAATTTTTTGCTCAAGTATAGCCCCGGCTTCACTTTCTTCGTGAAATCCTGCTGAAAGGATGATAAAGGCACGGGTATTTTTTTGATGCGCCAGCAATTCAACTGTTTCAGGACAGTATTTGGCAGCTATGGCCAAGATAGCCAAATCACATTCAGGCAAATCGTTGGGATTCTGATAGCATTTAATTCCCTGTATTTCTGTTTCCTTAGGATTGGTCACATACAAACTGCCCTCAAAATGATGGTCAATCAGGTTTTTCAGTACTTTCCCTCCCGGCTTTGTGGTATCGTTTGAGCCTCCGATAACGACGGTGCTTTTCGGTTGAATGAGTTGTTGGTTAATCATTGTTATATGTTTTTTTATGTTGATGTTTACTTCTGATGTCAATACAAATTCAGGCTGCGAAGGTATGAAAAGCATAAGTTACACAAAATTCTATTCTTAAAATCTGTGGCAGTTACATTCGGGTTTAGGGTCCTTTCTTTTTTTGTACTTTTTTTCTGTTTTTACAGAATGTTTTCTGTTTTTAGGACATTCTTTGCTTTTCGAACAACTGAATTGTTACAAAAGGGGGAGAGGCTTATCAATTCTGTAACAGGTCAGATAAATAAGAGAAGGCAGCTGATAAATACTTTAAATATGATGAAATAATAGTATGAAAGAAGGCTTAGGTGTTTCAAAAGCTATTATGGTTAAAGCGAAAGTTTGACATATTATACAGGCAAGAGTATGTTTAGGCAAGTTAGATATTGAAAAAGCCTCCTGCCGACGAAATCACTTGCTATTAAAAGTGAAAAAGTATTACATGTGGATAATGTAGGAAGTAAAGGCAGAAATTAAACCATAAAAATAGGTTCGCGGTTATGAACCAGCGATTACAGTATCGTTCACGTTCACAATCATGATTACGATTACAAAACAACGATTTATCTGATAGAATTAAAAACAAATTCTGCATATCTTTGGTGTTAGTGTAAGCATGAGACTCTGGCAGAAACGGAAGGTAATTCACTACTATAAACGCCAAAAACCATGCACATTTTTTATGGGAAAATTGAGGATGGAAAGATGATACCGGCAGAAATCAGGTAAATTGTTGAAACTGTAAGTTAACTGCACGAAGAGGATGGAACAGCAGGATTATTTAAAGAGACAAATAGACCAAATTGGTCGCATTTTGGGCCAGATTCTCACTGACCTCGCTGGGTTTAAAAATAAAGGTCAAATCAACGATGGGATTGAATTAACAAATCAAACCCTGAAAAACGAATTAGATATTAACATAACCGAATTAGCGGAGATTCGAAAAGAAGATTTTATAACCACACTCAAGTCCAAAAAGAATTTAACCAACGAAAACATAGGTATGTTTGCCGAAATCCTGTTACTTGTTGCAGAAAGCAGTCACGATGTAAACAGGTCCCTTTATGAAAAATGTCTGATTATTTATGAATACCTCGAAAAAGAAGAAAATGTTTACTCACTTGACAGACAATGGAAAATTAAACGGATAAAAAACGTGTTAGCATAAACAAGATGCTGTTAGTGGTATCCGCCTTCCGGCAATGTTTTGAGGGGCGTGACGGGCAGGTTTTGGCAAATGATAAGGGCAGGGGTAAAGGAGTGTCTCAAAAGCACTTTGTGCATTTGCGGTATGTTTTATGTGGCACCGGCTGTCAGCTGATAATTTTTGTATTTTTATTTGTAAAAATTACGGATCAGGTTGCCAGGCTTTGCTCAGCTTGTTAATCTTAAAAATTGATAGCGATGAGAAAAATACTCCTTATACTTTTGATTCTTTTGTCGTTTATTTCAGTTTTATTTATTGGTGAAATTTATACTTTTGATAAGTATATTAGCCATCCAAACAAAGGTAGTATGAATATACCAATTAATAAAAACGCCCCTGTAAAGTCAATGAATCAAATAGAAATTGATGCTCCAATTGACACTGTATGGAAGATACTTACCAACATCCGTAGCTGGGCAGATTGGCAAAAGGCTGTTTCAGAAACAGAAGTTCACGGAGAGATAAAGGAAGGTTCCCAATTTAATTGGAAAGCTGGCGGACTTTCTTTTAAATCTAAGATACATACCGTAAAATCAAAGTCGATGTTTGGTTGGACTGGAACTACTTTTGGTGCGAGTGCTATTCATAATTGGACATTTGTAGAGATTAATGGCAAAACAATGGTAAAAGTAGAGGAAAGCCTTCAAGGTGTGTTCCCAAGATTATTCCGTAGCTATTTCCAGCGAAATCTGGATTCAGGGGTTATTACAAATTTAGAAGAGCTAAAAGCGGCTTCAGAAATTAAAAAATAATCTGAAATCATATGAGTATTTTGCCCCGGCACCCTTTGAATTGTTACGTCTGCAGTATTTCCCCATTTCCGGCAATGTATTGAGGGCCGAGTTGGACAGGTTTGGGCAAATGATAGGGGCAGGGGTGAAGGAGCATCTCAAAAGCACTTTGTGCATTTGCGGTATGTTTTATTTGGCACCGGCTGTCAGCTGATAATTTTTGTGTCAACAAATATAAATGACTGGGTAAGCTGCCGCATGTTGCTTTATCAATGGATTATCTGACAATATAAAGGCCTCATGAACATGAATACATTTACATGAATTCGCAGAGGTTTTAAGGTTGGAGCTCCGATACTCCGGTTTGCGAATATTTCACACTGAAAACAACATGTGGTCAGAGCAATGCCTCAAAAAATTAACAAACAAGGATAGTAAACAAATGAAATATATAATTCTAACATTACTTTTTCTGGCAAAAATTACGTTGATATCTGGCCAGCAATATAAACCATCAGACAGCATTTATATTATACAGGACAGTGTAAGCATACCGACCGAAGGCGGTATTGACTTTTCGGCTATTATAGTCCGAAAAAAAGAGAGCATAACACCCTTGCCTGCCATTCTTTTTTATACAACTTACGATCAAGGGAAGACTGACGACTATTTTGCTAAAATTTCAGCTGATAAAGGTTTTGTTGGAGTTGTTGCTTATGCGCGTGGCATCCGCACAAATATAAACGAATATGCTCCTTATGAACATGAGGGAACCGATGTCTTTAAAATTATTGACTGGATAAGCAAACAAGCATGGTGCAATGGAAAAGTAGGAATGTTTGGGGGTAGTTATACTGGATTTGCACAATGGGCAACTGTAAAAAATATTCATCCGGCTTTAAAAACGATTGTTCCGCAAGTAGCTGTGATGCCAGGTTTTGATTCCCCTATGGAAAACAACGTCCCTTATGGGAATATACTAGGCTGGGCAAACGATAATATATATAAAAACAAACCTTACGACAGAAGTCTGGTTTTTGAATGGTATAATAATGGCAGTTCCTTTCGGAGTTTAGATAGTTTAGGAGGTCAGCCCAACCCAATTTTTAAAAAGTGGCTTCAGCATCCTGCTTATGATGCATACTGGCAAACAATGGTACCCACACCCCTCGAATACTCAAAAATTGATATTCCGATATTATCAACGACAGGTTATTATGACGGGTCACAAATTGGGGCAATTCAATATTTAAAACTTCACTATAAATACAATAAAAATGCGAACCATTATTTTGTAATTGGTCCCTATGACCATTGGGGTGGACAAAGCAAACCACAAGGAAACTTAATGGGCTATGAAATTGACAGTGTTGCCAATATCAATATGAGAGACTTAGCTTTTCAGTGGCTTGATTTTATTTTGAAAGACAAAGCCCAGCCTGAAATATTAAAAGACAAAATCAATTTTCAGGTAATGGGAACAAATGAATGGAGGCATGCTCCATCATTAGACAAAATAAATAATGATACCTTGACCTTTTATTTAGACCGCACAAGGCTTGCAACCCAAAAACCAATAAAGAGTGGGTTTGAAGTTCAAACAGTTGACTTTATTGACCGGAATAGCCAAAATAATTATTACACTCCGCTAATTATTTTTGACACCCTTGATGCAAGTAATGGTTTGATTTTTAAAACACAACCTTTTGAAACTGATTTTTCAATGAATGGTTCGTTTTTAGGTAGCTTGAACGTAACCATCAACAAAAAAGATATGGACATTTCTTTGGTATTATACGAACTCATGCCCAACGGAAAATATTTTTTCCTTACCCGTTATATAGGCCGGGCCAGCTATGCAAAAGACAATTCTCACAGACAACTTCTAAGACCTAATAAAAAAGAGTTTATTACTTTTAATAATACTAGATTTGTTAGCAAAAAAATTGGAAAGGGAAGTCAGTTCGTAATTTTGCTCAACATCAATAAGCATCCATTTGAAATTATTAATTATGGTTCAGGAAAGCCCGTTTCAGAAGAGACTATTAAAGATGCAGATGAACCTTTACAAATAAAATGGCATAATGACAGTTATATAAAAATACCAGTTTATCAGGATTTTAACGCCAGACAATAATAAACAAGGCTCTGTTTAGTCATTGATACCCAACGATTACCTCAGGTTAAACTATTGCCCATTTCCGGCAATGTTTTGAGGGGCAGTATTGGTAGGGGTTATGACGATGTTAAGCAAATTATTTCTGAAGAACATTCAGAATCAGTATTTTTGAATTAGATATCCATGCAGGCATGGTGTGTTCAATATGAGGTAAAAAAAATGGGGTTTTGCAAATATTCAAACAATTTACTACACAACAGGTTAGTTACTATTTGGCTGGAATGCAGCGCACACCCTCAAACGATTTTATAAAACCAGCCAATCATTATTTTTATAAATGACAAGAATATGAAAACAATCATATCCATTTTATTTCTGGGTTTAACATCTTTATGCCTGGGGCAGCATCAGGTTCATTATGCTGACTCAGTTCGTAAAGCATACAACATTCCCGAAATCAGTTATGCTGTAATTGACAGTAAATCAATACTGGAGATAGCGGCACTCGGTCATCACTCAGTTGATCTTAATGACACCGCAACTTTAAACGACCGCTTCCATCTGGGGTCAAATACCAAAGCGATGACAGCGTTTATGATTGCCAAATATGTGGAAAGCGGACAACTCAAATGGACAACGAAATTCTTTGATATTTTTCCTGAATGGAAAGATATGACCAACGCAGCATATCAACAAATTACCCTGCAGGATTTACTTTCTCACCGGGCCGGAATACAGCCGTTTCAAGGTAACAATGACCCGGACATTCCTGAAATTAAAGGCACAAAACAAGAAAAAAGAGAAGCTTTTGGGAAGTTTGTTTTAACCTTAAATCCGGTTGAAATGGATACTGTTCATAAATTTTCCTATTCGAATGCCGGCTATACATTGGCTGCATTAATGCTAGAAAAAGTAACAGGTAAAAGTTGGGAGCAGTTAATTGTAAAAGTATTCAATCACGATCTGAAGTTGAATGTGAAATTTTCGTGGCCCGAGAATCAAAAACGGAAAGATACCTGGGGGCATGTTTATGAAAATGAAAAACTTACTCCAGTACCCTCAGATACTGATTATCATCTCGATTTTACTGAACCAGCAGGAGACTTAAATATCAGGCTGAAGGATTACATAAGATTTATTCAGCTGAATATAGACGGACTGCAGGGACACAATAATTATCTGACTGCAAAAACCTATCAAATGATACATAAAGGCTTGGATAATTATGCCTTGGGTTGGTACAATATTTATGAAAATGGCAAAGAATTTTCAACACATTCAGGCACCGCAGGAACATATTATTCACTCGTTCAAATTGATAGAATAAAAGGAAAAGCATACATTATTTTTACAAACTCTTTTAATCAGGATACACAGCAAGGAGTCAGACTTTTAATGAGAAAACTGAAAGAAAATTACGGCAGTTGATATAATCAAAACGTTGAACGGAGCAGACTTCATGCAATTGTTGCATGTTTAGAATGTTTATATTTGCATTTGAACAAAAATAGTGCTTGCTATATATAGAGTGGGCAGGCTAATTGTATTAAGTAGCTCAGTCAATGTATCTCGGAACACAGAAGTAAATAACCTGGGTAATAGAACTACTTTGAGATATCACAAAAAAGCAAAATGAAAGCAAGATTACTTAATATAGTATTTCTTTTGATAGTTTGGAATTTAAATGCTCAAAACTTCAATTTTGATTTCAACACCACTGGAAGACGTGTTTGTTTAGTCTCATCTCAAGTTGACCTGAATAATGAACAGGTTAAGTTAATTTTTCATGATTCTTTATTAAATTCAAGCGAACCCCTGTTCATCAGTAGACGTTTAGCAGGAACACATACCTGGAATAGTATTGCCAACAATATTGCTGCAGGTACAGGGCATTGGATAGATACAAACGTAAATTTGGGTGAAGTATGGGAATATCAGATAAAACGGCAGAATACATGGACTTTTGAGGGTAATCATTATAGTGCAACCGGTTATACAATGGGGGCATTACTTCATGATAATTCTATTTACAAAGGGCAAATGATTCTTTTAGTGACCAATGATATCCCCGATAATTTACCAGCAAAATATTTCCGCTTAAAAAAGGAACTGACTGCTGATGGTTGGTTTGTTAATGAATTAATTGTTCCAAGAGCTTCTGATTGGGATAGTGGGGATGAAGTAATTGGCATAAAAAATCAAATTGAAACCATATACGCTAATGCACCTGCTAATGACAAGCCAAAATCGCTTTTTATTTTAGGACATGTACCTTTGCCTCGTTGTGGTTCAACAAATGTTGTTGCACCGGATGATCATAGTCAAAATACCGGTGCGCGGGGAAGTGATGGTTATTATGCTGATATGGATGGCGTTTATACCGATACCGCCACTTATGACCCAGGCGGATTAATTACCCCTTTGGCAATTAATTACCCTGGGGATTTTAAATGGGATCAGGATTTTTTCCCCTCAGACATCGAAATGGCTTTTGGACGCGTTGATTTCGCTGATTTGACAGAAATTAGTACGCCTGAAATTACCTTGATAGAAAACTATTTAGACAGACTTAGCCATTATAGAAATGTAAGCGACGGGTTCTATATGGGAGAAAAATCTGCCTTTTATTTTGGTTATAATAACTCTAATGATGGTTCATATAGGTCATTGGTAAATATCTCAAAACCGGAAAATGTCTTTCAAAAAACTGACAATTCAAACCACAATCAATGGGTGTTAAACAATGGTCCTTTTAAAATATATATGCAAAATGTTACCATACCCAACCTTGATGATTGGTTAAATTATGGCATGAATGCAACTGTTTATTCAAGTGATCAGAGTTATTGGGGATTTGGCGATGTGCCTCAACCTCTAGGCGTTTACAGTCGCATTCGCACATTGCTGGGAATGGAATCCAAATGCCTGGTCGCTTTATGGACGACAATGGGAATTAATATTTTCTATCAGGCTTGTGACGGATTATCCATTGGTGAAGCAATGAAAGAAATCATCAATCATAACGAAGTAAATCAATATCTTGAAAAGCCTCCCCAACAATATGATACCCAGGATTGGTGGAACAGAACGCATTTTGAAATATGGGGCGATCCAACTTTAAGTCTGTTTCAAGTCAGGCCAATTACCAATCTCACACTTAATAATGTGAACAATAACGCGGTTTTACAATGGGCCCCTTCATCTGATAATGATGTTATTGGTTATCATATTTATGAATCAAATGCTGAATTTGGTAAATACCAAAGAATATCCAGCTCAATTGTTACAACACCTGATTTTCTTATTCCAGATTATAATCCTTCACACTGGTATATGGTAAGGGCTTTAAAAGTTATGGAATCAGGTTGTGGTAAATTTCTGCAGCCAAGTATTGGTATAAGTATTCAAGAGGACTTGACGCTCAATTCAAATGTCTATGAGAATGCATCTCATATAAATGTTTTTCCTAGTCCAACTCCTCATCATTTATTTATAAATTCAAACTTCAGAATACAAAAAATCAGCGCTTTTAATCGTATTGGGCAGGAAGTCTTATCGAAAAATATGTCTGATTTTAATTGTTTAATTGAAATTGAAAGTTGGCAAAATGGGATGTATTTGATTGAGATAATTGATGAATCAGGCAATAAGACAATCAGAAAAATCATAAAGTCAAATTGATGCGGGCTGATTTATTAAATGACTTGTTTAGTATTAAATGAATCAATCTGATTTCTGTCAATCATCAGTACTTTACTAAATGTATGTGTGCTTAATCTGCCAATTTGCTAAACTGTGAAACGTTAATCAAAATGATAAAAATATTTCAAACAAAAGGTTATATGTATAAACAAGTAGTGTTTCTTTTTTTCGTTTTTATTGGCTTAAGTTCTTTAAATGCGCAGCCCCTGTATCTCAACCCTGAGGCTGACACTGATGCAAGAGTAAAGGATTTGATTGGGCAGCTTACCCTGGAGGAAAAGGCAAGTCAGATGCTGATGAGTACTCCGGCTATTCCCCGACTGAATATACCACCTTACGACTATTGGAATGAGGCACTACATGGTGTGGGCCGTTCAGGCACTGCAACTGTTTTTCCCCAGGCAATAGGACTGGCCGCCACGTTTGACAATGGCCTTATTTATCAGGTATCTTCCGCCATTTCCGATGAAGCACGCGCTAAATATAATGCAGCCATAGCGGCAGGCAATTATAACAGATATACCGGATTAACCTTTTGGACACCCAATATTAACATTTTCAGAGATCCCCGATGGGGACGCGGGCAGGAAACTTACGGCGAAGATCCTTATTTAACCAGCCTGTTAGGCGTTTCCTTTGTGAAGGGATTACAGGGTAATCATCCTGACTACCTGAAAACATCTGCCTGTGCAAAGCATTTTGCGGTACATAGCGGGCCGGAAAAGTCAAAACATTCGTTTAATGCAAAGGTTTCCCCCAAAGACTTGTATGAAACTTATCTGCCTGCATTTAAGGCTCTTGTTGATGCGGGTGTAGAGTCTGTGATGTGTGCTTACAACAGAACCAACGATGAACCTTGCTGTGCCAACAATTATTTACTTTCAGAAGTATTGTTCGGAAAGTGGGGGTTCAAAGGCCATGTGGTAAGCGATTGCTGGGCCCTGGTTGATTTTTATGCAGAAAATGGCCATGGCACTGTTGACAATAAAACTGAAGCCGCTGCACTGGCCTTGAAAAGTGGTGTGAATCTTAATTGCGGTGATACCTATACCGCCTTGGTCGATGCTGTAAGGTCAGGCCTGGTTGAAGAATCACTGTTGGATGAAAAACTTTTTCCGCTGCTAAAAACCAGATTTAAACTGGGCATGTTCGATCCGATGGAAAGCAATCCTTACAATGCTATTGCATATGAGGTTGTTGACAGCAAAGAAAACAGGGCGCTAGCCTATGAAGCAGCAAAAAGATCAATCGTTCTGTTAAAAAATAATGGGGTACTGCCTCTCAAAAATAATTTGAACAGATATTATGTAGTAGGGCCTAATGCTGCCTCTATCGATGCGCTTTTAGGAAACTATTTTGGCGTAAATCCCAATATTGTCACTTTCCTCGAAGGAATTACAGCCGGAGTTGCTAAAAACAGTCAGGTGCAATACAGCCCGGGAACCACTTTGGATAGAAAGAATGTCAACCCGATTGACTGGTCGAGCGGAGAAGCTGCCGAGGCTGATGTTACCATTGTGGCCATGGGACTTACCAGGCATATTGAAGGTGAAGAAGGAGAATCTGTATCATCACCCTATTTTGGCGATCGACTCGACTATAATATTCCTGAGAATCAAATAGATTACTTAAAAAAAATCAAGGGGACCCATGGCAAACCAGTTATTGCTGTAATTACAGGTGGAAGTCCCATGAATCTTTCTGAAGTTCACGAAATAGCTGACGCTGTTTTACTTACATGGTATCCGGGCGAGGAGGGTGGCCATGCTTTGGCTGACATTTTGTTCGGAAATGCGGTTCCTTCTGGCCGATTGCCCGTTACTTTTCCCAAATCGCTGGAACAGTTACCTCCATACGAAGACTATGCAATGAAAGGTAGGACATACAGGTACATGACCGAAGAACCAATGTATCCTTTTGGATTCGGCTTGAGCTATACTTCATTCTCTTACAGCGATGTAAGACTTCTTTCTTCAACAATAAAAAAAGGTGAAAGCACTGAAATCAGCTGTACAGTTACCAATACAGGCCAATATGCATCTGTAGAAGTTGCACAATTATATATTACAGATAATCAGGCCAGTGTTGAAACTCCCTTGTTTTCTTTAAAAGGCATTCAATGCATCAACCTGAAACCAGGGGAGAGCAAAAAGGTTGTTTTTGCCATCACTCCTCAAATGCTTGAACTTATCAATGAGCAGGGTGAGGCTATTACTGAAGCCGGCGATTTTACTTTGGCTATTTCAGGCAGTTTGCCAACACAAAGAGCATTAACGCTTGGCGCTTCTGCTCCAGTGCGTGTCAAGCTTACGCTGGAATAGTGAATTGTCTGAACGAATAAATCATCTGGAACAAAGCGTCTGCTGTTATTCATGAGAGGGATGATTTGAAAAATGATAGCAATCAATTAAATGGTTGCTCAACAGGCTTTCATCCTTTCCTTGAAAGGTTTTTAAGAATGTAAAAGAGTGGTTGGCAGCCATATCAGCTACCTGGCATTATTTGAGAAATGGGATAAATACGGGCGTTTCTGACTTGTACTTTTCCCAATCGGGACGGCCTTCATACTTTTTTTCCAGCATCGGAACCCCGGAAACATAACGAAGCAGAAGCGTTATAGTTATCGGACTGATAATAGTAAAAATACCATCCACTACGGGAACAGCCATCAGCCATATTCCCCACCAAAGAAGAGCTTCTCCGAAATAATTCGGGTGACGGGTAAGGCGCCACAATCCTTCAGTCATAATTTTACCCTTATTTTCAGGATTTTGTTTGAATTTCCTCAATTGAAGGTCGCCCACTGCTTCAAAATAAAACCCGGTTAAAAAGATTAAAATACCTGCAATGTCAATAACCCCAAAAGAAACTTCTTCATGATAATTAATATGGAGCACAGGCAAACTGATGATTAACATAAAAAACCCCTGAAGCATAAAAATCTGGAGAAAACTTCTGAGAACGAAAAATTTCCATGTAGCCCGCCAGTTGGCATATCGGAAATCTTCAGCATTACCATGATTTCGTTTTGAAATGTGGATGGACAGCCGCCCTCCCCACACGATAATAAGCAGGGTAACCACCATCTTTTTGATATCAAAATAATCAAAAGGCCACAAACTGACTATGGCAAGTACTATAAATCCTGCGCCCCAAAAAATATCCACAATGGAATTATCCTTCAGTATCATGGCGAGTATAAAAATCAAAGTCATGTAAATAAAGACAGTGATAACCGGTTCAGACAGGTATTGTATCATCACAAATTATTTTAATTAAATAACATACTAATTTAATAAAAGTTACGGAACTGGGTATGTAGCATAAAAAAAACCGGAAAAGCAAAGCATTTCCGGTTGATAAGATTTATTTAGATGTTTTAATCTTCAAACATCACAGACAAAGCAACAACGCCCGGCCCAACATTTACCACCAAAACGGGCGAACCGTCACCGATAAATTCGGGCTCAAGTCCTGAAATTTCCTTCATTCTGTCAGCAAACCAGTTGGCTGTTGCCAGGTTTTTGGCATGTGAAATTGAATAGCCCCAAATCTTTTTGGTTTCAGCCATGCTTTTTATTTTAGCAATAACCAGCTCCATGCTGCCTTTTTCACTAAAGGGTTTGCCAAATGTTTCGGTACGGCCTTCATCATTTACAATAACTACGGGCTTAATGTTTAAAAGAGAGCCAATCAGACCTTTACTATGGCTGACCCTGCCACTTTTAACCATGTATTTCATGGTTTTTGAAGTGACGAAGGTTTTGGTATTTTTTGACCAGGAATCAATGCTATTGGTTATTTCGGTATGTGAAGCACCGTTTTCAAGCGCTTTGGCAGCTCTGAGCACGATAAGCCCCAGACCGCTCGACAAACGTTTGGAATTGATCACACTTATTTTCTTGCCACTGTGTTCAGCCACTGCATGTGAAGCTTTAGAGCTGTTGCTCCAGGTTCCGCTCATGGCAGCACTAATATGCATTCCAATAATAGAATCGTAATGACTGGCCAGGTAAGAGTATCTGTTAAAGAAGTCTTTGTAAGCGGGTTGTGCAGTTGAAGGATAAACAGGAGCTTTATCCAGCATCGAATAGAACTGCTCAGGTAAGATAGTGAGGCGGTCTAAAAAATAATTCTCGCCAAAATGCACGCTTAAAGGAACAACATGCACCTGATATTTTTCAATCAGATTTTGAGGCAGGTCGCAGGTTGAATCGGTGAGTAATGCCACGGGATAAGCTGCATTTGAAGTAATTTCATTTTGCATCACCATATCATCAACCTTCTGAAAAGTGATGTTGCCATAGTGGCTAAGTACTTTCATCACCTTTGAAGGATGGTCGGTGTGGATATGAACGCGCATTTTTTTGGCCGATCCGGCAACCACCATAGAATCGCCGAAATGAGCAATTGACTTGCGGATTTGTGAAAGATCGGTTTTGCGCTTTTCATCAAGCACAATCATTGCTTCGGTGCAATATCTGAAAGTAATCACATCATGCGAAACAACCTCTGAATCAGCAATAACTACTGTTTCACGGCCCGATAACATTTTTCGGAGTTCACCTATTTTTACAAATTCGACCATTCCCTGCAGGAAAACGACAAATCCTTTAGCCCCGGCATCCACCACATTTGATTTGGCAAGAACTTCAAGTCTGCCGGTGGTAGCCTGAAGAGATTCCAGCGCTTTCTGATAGGCCTGAGCCAATAATTCGATAAAGTCGTTGATACTGTCCTTGAGAATGTAAATAAACTCAGCCCATTCGCGGATAACAGTAATCATTGTTCCTTCGATAGGGTTAGCTATAGCTTCATATGCGTAAGTAACAGCTTTGCGCAGTATTTCGGCAAAAGTCTCAACACTTACTGTTTCATGCTTCTGTATTTCGGTACTGAAACCGTAAATAAACTGAGCAAAAATAATTCCTGAATTGCCCCGGGCTCCGGTAAGCGCAGCATCTGCCAATGCAGCTGCAGTAACTTTCAGATCGGAGGTAGGGATGGGGCTTTCAACAATGGATCTCATGGTTGAAGCCAGATTGGTTCCCGTATCGGCATCAGCTACCGGAAATACATTAATTTTATTGATGAGAACCTGATTTTCGAATATCTTTTGAGCTCCGGCTAAAAAACTGTAGTAAAGTGTTTTACCGTCTAACTCAGTGACTGATTTGGAGGTAGTGTTCAATTTTTAAATTTTGGTTACAAACTAAAGCTTAATTAACAAGCTAACTGCCAAAATGTTAATAGGGTACAGATATTATCATGAACAAGGGTGACCCATTCCGTTGTTGTCAACATAAAATTAAAATAGTCTTGTAATCCCTTCTGACCATTTTGGTAGTACAAATTTACGCTTTATTCCCGGTTTGATTCATTGCTTGGTTAGTCCCTTGTCATTTTTAAGGTACTTTTAATACTCAGTTTTTCCGGAAATAAATATAATAGTTGCAAGGTACTGACAGATAAGTAACTAATTAAAACAGGGAGACTACTTTATTTTTTTGAATTTGCTGAGTTCTCCTTTTTTAATGATTTCATTCAGTTCTGCTTCAAGATGGGTATAATTGCTTTTTTTGCCGCAATTATAAAGTTCGGTAAGCGGATCTTTGTCCAGAATCATCTCCATAATTTCGGGCTGCGACGGTGTGTGGTCAAGACGACTGTACTCGTAATAGGTCCATTTCAAAAATGCACAGTCTTTGTTAATTCCGCGTCTGTCAAGCAGATAACCATTCTCAAGCTGAACAGGATATGCAAGATCACCATTATAAAATACATCACCGGGGGCCGGATACGAAACAAGCGTACTTTTGTCTGACGACAGAATAACCGGAACTTGCTGCTGATAATCAGCTTTAGTTTTGTAGATGAATACCTGAGGTGCTGCCACTTGATTCATTTTTGCTGATTCAGTTACTTTTGATGTGTTTTTACATGAATATGTACCGGTTATCATGGCAATAGCAGTCAGAGTTGGTAAAATATATTTTCTCATTTTTTTAAATTAACAAGGGTGAAACAATATCATGATTGGTTTTTTAGCAAATGACACAGGATGCCGCAGCACAACCAGCGCAAAGATGCAAAATTACCAAAGGAAGTCATAGAAATTTTAATAAAACTTAAATTTCGATAATGAAAGAAGAATTTACTTTCTGGTATGAAAATTGTTTTGTTAAAAAACATAAAAATCCCGGTTCAATCAAAATTTTAACAGTACTTTTGTAATATTGTTAGAGTTTTAAAACAACTTAATCTTAAATACAAAAACATCTGAACGATGAAAAAGTCAATTACAATGTTAGCAGCAGCGCTTATGACCATGGGTTCAATTTTTGCTCAGGAAGTTAAAACTGAAACAGCTGCGCAAAATCCTAATGCACCTGAGATTACTTTTACTAAAACAGTTCATGATTATGGAACTATTTTTGTTCAGGGTGACGGAAACTGTGAATTTGAGTTTACCAATACAGGTAAAGAGCCTTTAATTCTTTCAAGTGTAAAATCTTCATGTGGTTGCACAGTTCCCAGCTGGCCGCGCGAACCAATTCTTCCCGGTAAAAAGGAAAGCATCAAAGTAAAATATGACACCAACCGCCTTGGCCCGATAAATAAGTCTATCACGGTTATGTCGAATGCCAAAAACACGCCGGTAGTTTTAAGAATTGCTGGAAACATTGTTAAAAACCAGGAGGAAACTACAATTCCTGAAAAAAATATCAGCACAGGAACTACTCCGGTATCGAAAAAATAATGTGCTTCATAAAGCAATGAATGTGGCCGGTATGAACCGGCCATTTTTTTTATCAATAAATTGAAAAAATGAAATTACATCTCTTGGAACTCTTAAAATTGCTTATACCTTTGCTCCGAAATTGTACCAAATATTGAAAACCCAATAGCTATGCCTAAAATTTCAGACCGCGGTTGTCAGATGCCCGCATCTCCCATAAGAAAATTGGTTCCTTTTGCTGAAGCAGCAAAGAAAAAAGGAATAAAAGTTTATCATCTGAACATTGGTCAGCCGGATATTCAAACTCCTGATGTAGCCTTGCAGGCCATCCGCAATTTCGATCTTAAAGTGATTGAATACAGCCATTCTGCCGGAAACGAAAGTTACAGAAAGAAACTTGCAAAGTATTATCAAGGTATTGGAATCAATGTTAACCAGGACGAAATTATTATTACTACCGGCGGTTCTGAAGCCATTTCGTTTGCGTTCAAAGTGTGCATGAATCCCGGTGATGAAGTAATTATTCCCGAACCATTTTATACCAATTATAATGCTTTTGCTTTGGCGGCAGGTGTGAAAGTTGTGCCCATTACTTCCAATATTCACAATGGGTTTGCACTTCCTGCCATCAGCGAATTTGAGAAATCAATTACTCCGCGCACAAAAGCCATTATGGTTTGTAATCCCAATAACCCAACCGGTTATTTGTACAGCAAGGAAGAGTTGATGCAATTGCGTGAACTTGTGCTCAAATATGATTTATACTTATTTGCAGATGAGGTTTATCGCGAATTCTGCTACGATGGAGCTGAACATTTCTCGGTGATGAATCTTGAAGGTCTCGAAAACCATGCTGTATTGATGGATTCTGTTTCAAAACGGTACAGCGAATGTGGCGTGCGAATTGGAGCTCTGATTTCAAAAAACAAAAATCTGATTGCCAGCGCTTTAAAATTTGCACAGGCCAGGTTAAGCCCACCTTCTTTAGGACAGGTAATTGGCGAAGCTTCACTCGAAACGCCAACCCAGTACTTCAAAGAAGTTTATGATGAGTATATCTCTCGCCGAAACCTGGTTATTGAAGAGTTAAATAAAATTCCGGGTGTTTTTGCACCATTACCCAAAGGAGCGTTTTATTCGGTAATCAGCTTGCCTGTTGAAGATGCTGATCATTTCTGCCAGTGGTTACTCGAGGAGTTTAGTTTCGAAGGTCAGACAGTGATGCTGGCGCCTGCTTCCGGTTTTTATGCTACGGCAGGTTTAGGTAAAAATGAAGCGCGAATTGCTTATGTGCTTAAAAAAGAAGACCTCCACAATGCCGTTAAGTGCCTGGGTGAGGCCTTGAAAGTGTATCCGGGCAGAAAATAGTTTCTATCCACAACATATCTTAAACACGGATTTCCTTCAGGTTTTCCGTGTTTTTTTTAAAAGTCACGATAAATCAGATATTTTCTTCTGATTTGCTGAAAATTTTCCAGTCCCTCTTTCCATGATTCTCTTATTTCATGTGCTGATATGTTATTCCTGATTTGATTCCGGAGCAAATCAGTACCTGCCAGCTTGTCGAAAAATGAATTGAAAAATTTATCTTTTTCCGGGTAATGATTGTAAAATTCAATCAGCCATTCAAGTCTTAAACCCGGCCTGCTTTTAATGCCGGCAACTTCATTTCTGAGATTGTATCCTCTGCACTCTTCATTCATGTATGGGGGTTTCAGACTTGCTCCGGGCCTGCTTTCAGGTCTGAATGTATAGTTGCCAATGGTGTTTCCGGGAAATCCAATAATTGTAAACGGGGTGTCGGTGCCTCTTCCTACACTCACCACAGTGCCTTCAAAAAAGCAAAGCGATGGGTAAAGGTAAACCGATTCCATATCAGGCAAATTGGGGGATGGCTTAACCGGCAAAGTGTATTTCTTATGATGATTATAACCGCCAACCGGCACCCAGTCAAGGTCACATTGAACACTGTTATTTAACCATTTTTCTCCGTTTACCATTCTGGCATATTCAGCCATTGTCATACCATGTACAACCGGCACCGGGTGCATGCCCACAAAAGATTGATATTGGGATTCAAGAACAGGACCGTCAATAAAAAAGCCATTGGGGTTGGGCCTGTCGAGCACCAAAAGCGGAATGCCTTGTTCGGCACAGGCTTCCATCACCAGGGTTAAGGTAGAAATATAAGTATAAAATCTGGCTCCGACATCCTGGAGGTCAAAGACCATGATGTCAATTCCTGATAAATCATCCGGTGTTGGTTTCCGGTGATCGCCATAGAGCGATACCAGCTGAAGACCGGTCTTGGCATCTACCTGGTTATTGACCAATTCGCCCGCATCTGCATTCCCTCTGAACCCATGTTCGGGCGTATAAACCTTAACTACCTGTATGCCTGAAGACAGCAAACTATCAACAAGATGAACATGGTGAATGAGCGAGGTTTGATTGGCAACCACTCCTACCTTTAATTCGTTGAGCCGGTTAAAGTACAGTTTGGTCCTTTCGGCACCGGGTTTGATAAATTCAGCACGGGCAGGCGATTCAGCAATATCAGCCCGGCCTTTTGCTGATTCAGTGTTGGTTTGTTGCGTTATTTTGGGCTGGGTGCATGATGTGAAAACTATAGCAATGAGTAATGTAATAAATAGCTGTCGCATAAAAATCAGATTTGTAATACTTGCCTTTACTGCAAAGTTAGCCCTAAACACTTAACTTTGCACAAAATTAAGTGATTTGAACTTCGAGTATTTTATAAGTCGCAGGATTAGACAGAAAGAAGGAGCCTCTTTCTCCAGACCTATTATCAGGGTCTCAATTACTGGCATAGCGCTTGGCTTGGCGGTAATGATTATTTCTGTGGCCATTTTGCAGGGATTTCAGTCTCAGATCCACGATAAAGTTACCGGGTTCGGAGGGCATATCCAAATTTCCGGGTTTGACTCCAACAATTCATACGAACCTGCACCTATTGATTTAAGAGAAGCATCTGTCGATGAAATTATCAGGGTTAAAGGAGTTGAGCATGTCCAGGAATTTGCTTTAAAAGCCGGGATTGTAAAAACTAAAGACCAAATTGAAGGAGTTGTTTTTAAAGGTGTTTCTGGGTCATATGACTGGTCTTTCTTCAAGGAAAAACTTGTGAGCGGCAATATACCTGCTATAGGCGATACAGCTTCACCATCGGATGAAATTTTGATTTCACAGAAATTGTCCAACCTCCTGGGGTTTAAAACTGGCGATGAACTGAGAATGTATTTTATCATCGATAACCTGGCGCGTGGCCGGAAGTTTAAAATTTCAGGGATATACAATACCGGCCTGCCTGAATTTGACGGCACCTATTTGTTTGGCGATATTGGCCATATCAGAAAGTTAAACGGATGGAATTTAAATCAGGTGTCAGGGGTTGAAATCAGAATCAACGATTGGAAAAAGCTTTCAGAAATTTCAAATGAAGTGTATGAGATTGCAGGTTATAATCTCAACACTCAAACAATTAAGCAGCTTTATCCCCAAATTTTTGACTGGATTGAAATTCAGGATTTAAATGTGCTGGTTATTTTGGTATTGATGTCATTAGTATCGGGAATCACCATGATTTCAACTCTATTGATACTCATTCTGGAGCACACCCGCGATATTGGATTACTAAAAGCCATGGGGGCTGGCAATAAAAGCATCCGTAAAATTTTTATTTATACATCTGTCAATATTACTTTTTATGGATTGCTTTGGGGAAATGCAATGGCGCTGATACTGATTTATCTGCAAAAGAAATTTGAACTTATTCCATTACCCGAAGATTCTTATTTTGTTTCAACCGTTCCGGTTTCGATTGGTTTTGTACACATTTTTATCATCAATGCGGCTACCATAATCATTTGTACGCTTATGATGCTGATTCCTTCTTTGGTTATCCGCTACATCTCTCCTGTGAAAGCCATTCGTTTTGATTAGCCTGAAGAGGCGCAACTAAAGCATGGCTGTTAGAATGGCAAAAAGCAATGAAGTCAAAAAAAAATCTCCCGTTAGAAGGGAGACTTTTTTGCATGATTTCATGCAGCTGTATTCAACATGATGGTTATCTTTTATGAAGACCGCACTCTTTGGTTTCGGGGTTTTCCCACCACCAACGGCCGGCTCTGACATCTTCACCAGCTGTAATGGCACGTGTGCAAGGCTGACACCCGATACTGGGAAATCCTTTATCGTGAAGTTTATTGTAAGGAATATGATGCTGTTTAATAAATGCCCATATCTGTTCTTCTGTCCAGTCAATCAGTGGGTTGATTTTGATAAGTTTATTGCCTTCATCCCATTCAACCATCTGCATGTCTTTTCTGGTGACAGACTGTTCACGCCTTAATCCGCAAATCCAGGCATCGAGTCCCTGAAAAGCCCTCTTCAGTGGTTCGATTTTTCTGATATGGCAACAAAGTTTACGGTTTTCAATGCTATCATAAAACAGGTTGATTCCATGTGAGTTAACCATTTCTTCCACCCTGGTTGCATCAGGAAACATAATACGGATATTTATGCCATATTTTTTGGTTGTAAGATCAATCAAATCATAGCTTTCAGGAAACAAACGTCCGGTATCCAGGGTAAAAATGTGAGCAGATGTGTCGATTGACGCTATCATTTGGGTAATGATCTGGTCTTCAGCGCCAAGGCTGGTCGAGAATGCAACCTTTCCGTCAAAATCCTGAAGAAACCATTTGATGACCTCTTCAGCTGACTTTCCGGCCAATAATTGATTCAGATGTTGCACTTTTTCCAATTCTTTCATTTTGATAAGTTATTTACAAATTTGGTCAATAGTTAAATCGTCGCCTGCAATAATTCCCTTCTCAGAAATTACTAGACGACAAGCTTCATGATAAAAATCATGTTCAAAAAGCAGAATATAGCCATTTTGTTGAGCTTCTTTCAGAAACGCCTCCTTTTCTTTGAGCGTTAACAAAGGTTCAATATCAACTGATGGCACATAGGGCAGGGGAATGTAAGCCTTTGCGGGAATGAAATCGCCAGCAAACACAACTATATGTCCGTTGCACTCAATTAAAGGTACAATCTGGCCTCGTGTATGGCCGTTAAATATTCTCAGATTGATTCCTGGCAACCATTCGCCTTCACTTTTTATCAGGTGCAGTTTGCCTGATTTTTCGAGAGGTTCAAGGTTGTCAGTAAAAAATGCAGCGGCTTCACGTTTGTTCGAATTTTTTGACCATTCCCACTGTGCTTCTGAACACCAGTAATTTGCATTGTTGAAAATCTCTTCAATATGGCCTGATTCATTTACACCCAAGGCGCCTCCAACATGATCGTCATGAAGATGCGTAAAAATAATGTCGGTAATATCGGCAGGGGAGAGGCCAGCTTTTTTCAATGGCTCAATCAAACCCGACTCCCCAAAACGGTATTTATACTTATAGTAATTTGAATCGCGCTTATTGCCCATTCCGGTGTCAACCAATATATTACGCCCGTCAGTCATAATCAGAAGGCATCTGGTTGTTATCCTGATAAGATTATCACTGTCTTCGGGATAGACCTTTGTCCAGAGCGATTTTGGAACCACGCCAAAAGCGACACCGCCATCCATTTTCCAGTAATCAGCTTCAATGGTAATTAATTTCATAAAACAGGGATTTCCTTTGCAAAAGTAGCATTTTAATCTTTTACCTTTTATGGGTTTTGTTATGCACATTGAAAGGAGGCATGATCTAATTTCCCTATTTTTGTAAGAAAATAAACAAGGTCTGAATGAACGTACATTTTATCGCTATTGGCGGAAGCGCCATGCACAATCTGGCAATTGCACTGCATCGTAAAGGTTATATGGTTACCGGTTCTGATGATGAAATTTTTGAACCCGCCAAATCAAGGCTCTTCAACTCAGGTATCTTACCTGAAAAAGTAGGCTGGAATGCTGAAAATATTCACGCCGGGCTTGATGCTATCATCCTGGGAATGCATGCCAGAGCTGATAATCCTGAACTAATAAAGGCGCAGGAACTGGGATTGAAGATTTATTCATATCCTGAATTTCTTTATGAACAGGCCAGGGATAAAAAGCGCATTGTGATTGGTGGTAGTCATGGGAAGACAACCATAACCGCAATGATTCTACATGTTTTAAACAAAGCAGGTATAGATGCTGATTATATGGTTGGCGCTCAGCTTGAAGGTTTTGATGTTATGGTTAAATTATCGGAAAATGCTGATATTATGGTGTTTGAAGGTGATGAATATCTGACTTCAGCTCTTGACAGGCGCCCTAAATTTCATGTTTATCAGCCACATATTGCTTTAATCAGTGGAATTGCCTGGGATCATGTGAATGTTTTCCCCACATTCGATAATTATGTTGAACAGTTCAGCATTTTTGCCAACCTCGTTCCCGAAAAGGGGCGTTTAATATACTGCGCCGAAGATGCACAGGTGGTTAAAGTAGCTGAAGCCGTTAAGCATCATATTCAAAAATATCCTTACTTCAGGCCCGAATATTCCATAATTGATGGGATTACTTATGTTAAATGTGACAACGAGTCAATTCCTTTGAAAATATTTGGCTATCATAATATGCTGAATCTCGAGGGGGCAAGGTTGGTTTGTGAAGCGCTGGGAATTGGTAAATCAGCTTTCTATAACATGATAAGCTCGTTTACTGGAGCTTCCAAACGGCTTGAACTGGTAGCAAAAAATCAATCTGGTGCCATTTACAAGGATTTTGCCCATAGTCCTTCAAAACTAAAGGCCACGGTTAACGCGGTAAAGGAACAATTTCCTAATCGGAAATTGATTGCAGTTATGGAGTTGCATACTTACAGCAGCTTGAATATCAATTTCCTGGATGAGTATAAAAATAGTATGGATCTGGCTGATACAGCAATTGTATTTTACAGCCGTCATGCCCTGGAATTAAAACGTCTTCCGTTTTTTTCAACTGAAGATGTAGCCAGGGCTTTTAAAAGGGATGATATATTGGTGTTTAACGAAAAAGACCAACTTTATAATGCACTCGTTTCCATGGCATGGAAAGATGCCAATCTCTTATTGATGAGTTCCGGAAATTTTGACGGAATAAACCTGAAAGAGTTATCAGAAGTTTTGCTGACTGAAGCCTGATTTAATTACACCATCATCCGGAAGAAGGAATATCAAACCATTATTTCTTCTTTTCTTTTTTAACTTTTACTTTTTTGCTTTTTTCAGGAGAGGGTTCTTCAATTTTTTCTTCTTTTAATTTTTTTATCTTCTTTTCAGGAATCAAATCATTTACCCAGCTCATGGCAGCCATAGTTCTTGGGAAACCAATGGTGCTGGTGAGCAGAAGTATTGTATGCCTGATTTCTTCGGGAGTAACTCCGGCTTCTAGCGCTCTTCGGGTGTGGCTGTGAACGGCACCTTCTGACTGAATTGCTGCTGCAGCCGCCAGGTTTATCAGGCACATGGTATTGTCGGGCAAGGGACTTGTTTCACGAATTGTTTCTCCAAGCTTTTCAAGTGCATCAAAATATGCAGGAAAAGATGCCTTGTTTTTTTCATAATTTTTAGGCAAAGAGTCGTTGTTTTTCATAATGCTGAGTGTAATTTTTAGAATAAGTTAATACCATTCAATATTTTGCAATTCAACAGGGCCGTACCATGGGTGAATTTCCGCGACAAGCCTTCCTGAGCTTACTGCCGGATCCTGTTGGGTTAGAGAGGTAGCTTCTTCAATGCTGTCCACATGAAGTACAAATATTCCTCTCAACGCTGTATTGTCAATAAACGGGCCTGCGAGAACCAATTTTTTGTCTAAGCTCATTTGCTTAATATGAGCCATATGGCCATCCTGAATCCTGGCTGCACTCAGCGAATCCTGAGTTCTGTTCTGACCAGTTTTGAGCAAAACCAAAAAATAGGTTGTCATTTTTGAGGTGTCAGGCAGATGAGAAACTGCACTTTGAGCAAAGATGGCACAAGGCAATGTAAATATGCTAATTACAAGAAGTAATAAAAAAGTTTTAGCCTTCATAACCATAGTTTTGCAGCACAATCAATAAACAAATTTCAGGGATATTGTTCTTTAATTTTGGGCAATAAATTTTCCAATTTCCTTGTAAAGATCTGCTTTTCTGATAGGTTTTGAAATATAACCATCGCATCCGGCTGCCAGACATAACTCCTTATCGCCCGTCATTGCGTAGGCTGTAGTGGCAATTACAGGTAATTGAGGATTTAATGATTTAATCATCCTGGTAGCTTCAAGTCCATCCATTTCAGGCATTTTAATATCCATCAGTATTAAATGAATAGCCGGATATTTTTGGTATAACTCCAATGCCTGACTGCCGGTTTTTGCATGCAGGATTCTCACACGTGATAACAGCAGTAATTTTTCAAGATAGGCGAAATTGGTCAATTCGTCTTCTGCAACCAGGAAAATGTATTCAGAATAGTCCGGAATTGAATCCAATCCATTTAATCTATTTTGTAAATCCGGTTCAGGTCTTGACCTGAGTGGTATGCTAAAGCCAAAAGTTGAGCCTGAATGGCTGCTCGAAATAAGTGAGATTGTACCTCCCATTACCTCTACATAAGCTTTGGAAATGGCCAACCCCAGCCCATTACCACCATATTTTCTTGAAAATGAATCTTCAACCTGTCGGAAAGGTTCAAAAATAAGATCCTCAAATCCGGGTTTTACACCTATTCCGGTGTCTTCAACCTGAAAATGTAAACCTGAATCCATTACATTGCAGCTAACCCTTACGCTGCCATATTCAGTAAACTTAAGGGCATTGTCAATCAAATGCGAAATTGATTGTCTGATTTTAGCTTCATCCGAAATCACTTTAATCTGCGACTCCAGTTCATTGGAAATGATAAACTCAATTGACTTTTGCTGTGCGATGTTACTATATTGAGTGCAAATGTCATTCAGCAAATTGTTGATTGAAAATTCGTGGTAATTAACCGAAAGCTGTTCAGTTTCAATTTTAGAAATTTCGATGATATCAGTAATAATTTTGAGCAATTGATTTGAATTTGAAAAAATGGTGTCAACGTACTCTTTTTTCGTTTCATCATCAATTTCAGGTTCAAGTAAAAGCTCTGCAAACCCGATAATGCCATTCATGGGAGTTCTGACTTCATGACTTAAATTGGCAAGAAACGCTGACTTAAGCCTGTCACTTTCTTCTGCTTTTTCTTTAGCCAGTTTAAGCTCTTCTTCCACCAATTTCCGTTCTGTTATATCCATAATCATTCCTGTTATTTCATTGTTGTCAAACAGGGCATTGATAATGACATTCTTTTTAACGCCGCGGGAAGTCAATAAGATGGTTTCGAAATTTGTAACAGATTTTTGTTCAACAACTACTTGCAGAAACTCTTCACGTTTATAGGCATGGGCAAATATTTCGTAAACCGGAACGGAAAGCAGTTCCTGTGTTGAGTTGTACTCTAGAAGATTGGCCAGGGCAACATTGGCAAAAATGAAATTTCCTTCGATGGTCGATTTGTAGATTCCTGTAATAGAGTTTTCTACAAGTTTACGGTATTTGTTTTCTGATTCAATCAGTGCATTTTCAGCTTTCGTAATTTGCGATAAGTCTATGTCAATACAGTATAAATCTTTGCCGTATTCCGCCGAGTTTATAATGGCATGATTGGAGTAAACAGAAACAGCAGAACCATCTTTTGTTTTAAGTACGAGTTTTTCGGAGGTAGATGTAATTCCCGAATCATACATGAGTTTTACATTGGTCTTTACTTCTTCGATCATTTCCGAAGGTATAATCAGGTCGTAAAGCGATTTACCGATGGCTTCCTGCTTTGTGTAGCCGTAAAGTGTCTCTGATGCTTTATTCCAGTATTTAACTGTCCCGTCAGGAGCATATCCCTGTACAGCAATGTTCGAAACATTTTCAAGCAGATTTCTGAACCGTTCTTCACTTTGCCGGAGAGCGGCTTCAGTCAATCGTTTCTGTTTTCTGATGCTTAAATTTTCCAAAGCTTCAGTAACAGAATAGGGCAGGCGTTTCAATTGCTCTTTTATAACATAATCATTCGCACCTGCTTTTATACAGTTTACGGCTATTTCTTCATTTAATGAGCCTGTAATTACAATAAAGGGTATATCAATATGGCTCTCTTGTACAATCTTTAAGGCAGAAATGCCATCAAAATCCGGCATGCTGTAGTCAGAAATAATAATGTCGGGCTTGAAAGTGTCCAATGCTTCAATAAAATCGGGTCTGTTATCAACACATTTACTTTCAAATATTAACCCTGCGCGTTTAAGTTCTTGCACAGCCAGTTCCAAATCGTAGAAATTATCTTCTGCAATCAGAACTTTAAAATTCTTATGTTGTATCATCAGTAAAATATTATAGCTCTACCAAAAATAATGATTTAATTGTTTAAATAAAACAGGCACCAGTAAGAAAATAAAAAGAGAAGCTTTTAAGCTTCTCTTTTTGAATAAAATGTGAAAGGATTACCCTTCAGTAATGATTTCAGCCTCTTTTGAATTGTTAGAGATGCCAATTTTCAATTCAGCCTCATTGTCCTCATAATCAATTGTTATAAGGTCGCCTTCATGAACCTTTGCTTTAATAATTTCTTCAGCGAGGGCATCTTCAATATATTTTTGAATAGCTCTTTTCAGCGGCCGGGCTCCAAATTGTGAATCCCATCCTTTCTCAACAATAAAATCTTTGGCTTTGGTAGTCACTTCAAGGTGATATCCCATTTCAGCAATTCTTTTCACAAGGCTTGATAATTCAATATCAATAATCTTATGAATATCTTCCCGTTCAAGAGAATCGAAAATAACAATATCGTCAATCCTGTTTAAGAATTCAGGAGCAAAAGAACGTTTAAGGGCATTTTCAATCACCCCTTGAGCATGACTTGAACTTCCCGAAAGCTTGGCACTTGTTGAAAAGCCAACACCTTGTCCGAAATCTTTTAATTGTCTTGACCCGATGTTGGATGTCATAATGACAATGGTATTTTTGAAATCCACCTTTCGTCCAAGACTGTCGGTGAGTATACCATCGTCAAGTACCTGAAGCAATATATGGAAAATATCAGGGTGTGCTTTTTCAATTTCATCGAGCAAAACGATAGAATAAGGTTTGCGCCTGACTTTTTCAGTAAGCTGACCACCTTCTTCATAACCAACATAACCCGGAGGCGCTCCAACAAGTCTTGAAACAGCAAATTTCTCCATATATTCACTCATGTCAATTCTGACAAGAGTATCTTCAGAATCAAAAAGGTATTTGGCCAACACTTTGGCAAGATGTGTTTTTCCTACACCTGTCGGGCCAAGGAAGATAAATGTTCCGATAGGTTTGTTCGGGTCTTTCAGTCCGGCTCTGTTGCGTCTGATGGCTTTTACAATCTTTTTAATTGCTTCATTCTGACCAATAACAGAACCAGATAAGTCCTCTTCCATATTCAACAATCTGTCGCTTTCATTCTGGGCAATACGCTGAACAGGAACACCTGTCATCATGGCTACCACCTCGGCCACATTTTCTTCGCTTACTTCCACCCGATGAACTTTTGAATCTTCTTCCCATCTGTTCTTTGCGGCATCAAGCTCAATCATAAGCTTTCGTTCGGAATCGCGGTATTTTGCAGCTTCTTCAAACTTTTGACTGTGTATTGCTTTGTTTTTAAGCTTTTTAACTTCTTCAATTCTGGTTTCAAGTTCAAGGATCTCAACAGGAACCTGCATATTGGTGATGTGTACCCGTGCACCGGCTTCGTCAAGCGCATCAATGGCTTTATCGGGCAGGTAGCGATCGGTAAGGTATCTGTTGGTAAGACTTACGCAGGCCTTAATTGCTTCAGGAGCATATTTGACCAGGTGATGATCTTCGTATTTTTCCTTTATATTGTTCAATATTTCGACAGTTTCCTCAATGGAGGTAGGGTCAACAAGTATTTTTTGGAACCGTCTTTCCAATGCACCGTCTTTTTCAATATACTGTCTGTATTCATCCAGCGTGGTTGCTCCAATACATTGTATTTCACCTCTGGCAAGCGCTGGTTTAAACATATTGCTGGCATCAAGCGACCCTGATGCATTACCAGCTCCTACAATCGTATGAATTTCATCAATAAACAGAATAATATCACGGTTCTTCTCAAGTTCATTCAGCACAGCTTTCATGCGTTCTTCAAACTGACCGCGATATTTTGTGCCTGCCACCAGCGAGGCTAAATCGAGGGTGAAAATCCGCTTGTTAAACAGCACTCTTGAAACTTTTCTGGCAATAATTCTTAAGGCAAGTCCTTCGGCAATAGCTGATTTACCAACGCCTGGTTCACCTATGAGAATAGGATTATTCTTTTTTCTGCGGCTCAGAATCTGGGCTATCCGTTCAAGTTCTTTTTCCCGGCCTACAATCGGATCGAGTCGGCCTTCTTCAGCAGCTTTGGTTAAATCACGGCCAAAATTATCGAGTACCGGGGTTTTTGATTTAGAATCTCCGGCTTTTCTGGGCGCTCCAAACGACCGGCTTTCATCTCCTTCATCTTCAGATGAACTACCGGGCAATTCACTGCGTGGTGATTCAAAAGCAGTGTTTTCTTCATTGCTGATGATGGATTTGAGCTCATCGCGCACAGCGTCGTAATCAACACCATATTTTCCCAGGGTACTGGTAACAAGATTGTCATCATCCTTGAGAATGGCAAGTAAAAGATGCTCAGTTCCAATTAGTTCGCTGTTAAACATCTTGGCTTCAAGGTATGTAAGTTTCAAAGCTCTTTCAGCTTGCTTCACCAATGGCAGGTTTTCTGCCGATTTGTCACGTTTTATATTTGTGCCAATTGTTCCTTCAATTGTTTTTCGCACTTCGTTGGTGTCAACATTGAGCAAATTCATTATCTGAATTGCCATTCCTTCACCTTCCCGGATAATTCCCAGAAGAAGATGTTCAACGCCAATATAATCATTTCCAAGCCTTAACGACTCTTCCCGGCTGTATGTCAAAACGTCTTTAACACGTTGCGAAAATTTAGCTTCCATTTCAAATATCATTAGAGGTTTCCGTTTTCCCGGAGATAATTTCCGGCACCTTGATTTATAACAATTTATTACATATTATGTTCTGCAAGAAAGCTTAAAAATACAGCTATTTGACAAGCAGGCTTCATGCGAAAAACAAACAATGTAAAGATAATTCACCTTGATTAATCAAATACAATGCCGTTTTTAAATTCTTAACATTAAGTTGTTAGTAAATCAGCTAATTTACTATAAAGAATACGCGGATCGTAAGCTAAAAATATCTACCTTCGTAACCCTTTAACGGGATTGAGGATTTTTTAATTTGATTAGATATAAGTGATGGAAAATCAAGCCGATGGCGAAAAAATTGTAAAAGTAAATATTGAAAACCAGATGAAATCGGCCTATATCGACTATTCAATGTCGGTAATTGTGTCGAGGGCTTTACCTGATGTGCGCGATGGTCTTAAACCTGTTCATCGCCGTGTTTTGTACGGAATGCTTGATCTGGGTGTATTTTCTAACAGACCATACAAGAAAAGCGCCAGAATAGTAGGGGAGGTGCTGGGTAAATACCATCCACATGGCGATACATCTGTATATGATGCCATGGTCAGAATGGCTCAGGAGTGGTCTCTCAGATATCCTTTGGTTGACGGACAGGGTAACTTTGGCTCAATTGATGGTGACAGCCCCGCTGCTATGCGTTATACGGAGGCGCGTCTGAGAAAGATTGCCGAAGAAATGCTTGCCGACATTAATAAAAATACAGTTGATTTTCAGTTGAATTTCGATGATTCGCTCGAAGAACCTACTGTTTTGCCGGCCCAACTTCCCAATCTTCTTATCAACGGAGCTTCAGGTATTGCGGTTGGTATGGCTACCAATATGCCACCTCACAATTTAAGTGAAGTCATCGATGGTATCATCGCATATATCGATAACAAAGATATTACCATACCGGAGCTGATGAAGTTTATTAAAGCTCCCGATTTTCCTACCGGTGGCATTATTTATGGCTACGAAGGCGTTAAGGATGCGTATGAAACCGGAAGGGGCAGAATTGTCATGCGTGCTGAAACTAAAATTGAAACTGATGCACACGGACGGGAAAGCATTATTGTGAATGCCATCCCTTATCAGGTAAATAAGGCCGAAATGATTAAAAAAACGGCCGACCTGATAAACGACAAAAAAATTGAAGGCATTTCAGATATCCGCGATGAATCTGACCGCAGTGGTATGCGCATCGTGTATGAACTTAAGCGTGATGCCATTACAAATGTAGTGCTCAATAAACTTTATCAGCTTACTCAGCTGCAAACTTCATTCAGCGTAAATAACATCTGTCTTGTTAAAGGCCGGCCAATGCTGCTTAACCTCAAACAGCTGATTCATTATTTCGTGGAACACCGGCATGAAGTTGTAATCAGGCGAACCCAATATGATTTGAATGAAGCTGAGAAAAGAGCGCATATTTTGCAAGGTTTGCTGATTGCACTTGATCACCTCGATGAAGTTATTGCCCTTATCAGAGCCTCAAAAACTCCTGAAGAAGCCCGTAATGGCTTGATTGAGAGATTTAATCTTTCTGAAATTCAGGCAAGAGCCGTTCTCGATATGAGATTGCAGCGTTTAACAGGGCTGGAGCGTGATAAAATTCATGAAGAATACAACGAACTTCTGAAAATGATTGATTATTACCATGATGTTTTGGCCAACGAAGACCTGAGGATGGAAATCATCAAAAAGGAACTTGCTGCCATCAAACAAAATTATGGTGATGAAGCCAGAACTGAAATCGTTTATGCTGCCAGCGATTTTAAAATTGAAGATACTATCGCTGATGAAAATGTAGTCATTACAATTTCACACATGGGCTATATTAAACGGACACCTTTGTCGGAATACCGGAAACAGAACAGGGGAGGACGTGGCGCCAAAGGCTCCGATATCAGGGACGAAGATTTCCTTGAACACCTGTTTGTAGCCTCCATGCATAATTACATGTTATTCTTTACCGAAAAAGGGAAGGTCTTCTGGCTGAGGGTTTTCGAAATTTCGGAAGGCTCAAAAACTTCAAAAGGCCGGGCTATTCAAAACATGATTAATATAGAACCGGACGATAAAATCCGCGCTTATATTAATTTGAAAAGTATCAAGGATGAAGAGTATATCAATAACAACTTTATAATCCTCTGTACCAGAAAGGGTGTAATCAAGAAAACTTCACTGGAAGCTTATTCACGACCAAGACAAAACGGTATCAATGCCATTACTATACGTGAAGATGATACACTGCTCGAAGCCAGAATGACCAATGGTTCAAGCGAAGTGGTAATGGCGCTGAAATCCGGACGCGCCATCAGATTTAATGAAAATACCGTCAGACCGATGGGCCGGAATGCAAGCGGAGTCAGAGGCATTACACTATCAGGCGATAATGATGAAGTTGTTGGAATGATTTGTATGGAAAACAACAATTTCGATATTCTGGTAGTTTCTGAAAATGGCTACGGAAAACGCTCAAAACTCGATGATTACCGGGTAACCAACAGAGGTGGAAAAGGGGTGAAAACCTTGAATATCACCGAAAAAACAGGACAGCTTATTTCTATTGATTCTGTAACGGATTCAGATGACCTTATGATTATCAACCGGTCAGGATTAATTATCAGGCTGGGCGTTTCAGAATTGAGAGTTATGGGACGTGCTACTCAGGGTGTTAGACTTATCAACCTCAGAGATAATGATTCAATTGCAGCTGTAACGAAAGTTGAAGCTGACGAAACAAATGATATGGACGATTCAGATGATTCAATTTCAGTTGAAATCCCTGAAACCGCATATGACACTTTCCCGGTTGAAGAAGATTCAGATGGCGCATCGCCTGATACAGAGGCCGATGAAACTGATGAAGAGATTGGCCCGGAAATTGATACTGAGTAATAATATTTTATATTTGCACGCTCTAACAGGAGGGTATTAAACTTTTAAACAAAAAACAATGAAAAAATCATCACTAATTCTCTTAATGATGTTGGCCATCACAGTTGCTTTTGGTCAAAAAGCAATGCGAACCACAGCATTCAATGATCTGCGTAAAGGTCAGTTAGACAAAGCCATGCAAAATATTGAGCCAACCATTTCCGATCCTTCAACAATGAATGATCCTAAAACCTGGTTCTACCGTGGTAATATCTATCTGCAAATTCATATGAGCGAAAATCCGGAATACAAAAGTCTGGACGCTAATGCTTTAACCAAAGCATATGAATCATACAAAAGATTACTTGAACTTGATACCAAAAAGGAATATTACACCGAAGCTATTCAAAATATTTTCGTTATTAGTGAACAGCTTTATAATCAAGGTGTTAAATGTTTCAGTGCTGAAGACTTTGCATGTGCTCTTTCTTCCTTTGAAAGGGCTGCTGATGTAAATGCTTCTTATGGCAACATTGACACTCTTTCAATTTTCAATGCAGGTTTATCTGCTGAAAATGGAAAAAATTTCCCCAAAGCAATTGAGTATTACAATCGTATTATTGAATTGAATTACCCTCAGCCATTGGTTTATAATTCATTGTCAAGTATTTATCTCGAAATGAAAGATACAACTACTGCTATTGCAACTATCCAGGCCGGTAGGGTTAAATATCCCGATAATTTCAACCTTTTAATTGCTGAAACCAATATTTACCTTGCTTCAAATCAAAATGATAAAGCAATGGCAAATCTGAGCGAAGCAATTAAGAAAGATCCGGAAAATCCTACAATTCATTATGCAGTAGGTGTAAACTATGCTCTGATGAATGATGTGGCTTCCGCTGAAAAAAGTTATATCAAAGCAATTGAATTAAATCCTGATTACTTTGAAGCTAGTTACAACCTGGGCGCTTTATATGTAAACGAAGCTGCATTGCTGATTGAAAAAGCAAATAAACTGCCGTTATCAGAAACTGCTGAATATGATAAACTCAAACTGCAGGCTGATGATATTCTTCGTAAATCAATTCCTCATTTGGAAAATGCAGCCAGATTAAATTCTGAAGACAAGAGCACGCTTTTGTCACTCAAAGAAATTTATACAAGACTTGGTATGGCTGATAAACGCAAAGAGATTGAAGAAAAACTCAGTGGATTATAATTGCTGATGATTTTTTAAAAGAGGCTGCTTTATGCAGCCTTTTTTTTTGATGAGGGATAACTAATGATGTATTTAATTTTGATAAAGGAGGGCAGGTTTGGAAATTTGATATTTGACATAATATAAATTATGTAACATTTTATGGTTGTAAAAATTGGCATCATTTATTTCATTGACTGTTACATATTGCGATTATTTAAAGCGTAAAAAAAAATGTGAATTAATAAATTACGCTGGATTATAATTCCTAATTTTAAGAAAAAAAACTGAAATTAGTTTCCCACAAACTTCAGCGGGTTTAATTTGTTTGAAACCACAAGATCTATACAATGAAATCAGATAAAATACCAGGAATCGTAAAATCAGACCCATGGCTAAATCCTGTAGTTCATGATGTTACAAATCGATATCAGCGCTTTCAAGATAAATTATCAATCATTGAGCAGGAATATGGCAGTCTTGGCAAATTTGCTGATGCTTATAAATTTCTGGGCATTAATTATGATAAAAAATTAAAAGGTTGGTTTTATCGTGAATGGGCGCCAGCAGCTCATGCGTTGTTTCTATCCGGCGATTTCAATGATTGGGACCCGTTGTCACATCCGTTACACCGCATTGATAATGGTATATGGGAGATTTTTATTGAAGAATCAGCCTATGGTGATAAGTTTGTGCATGGAAGTAAAATTAAAGTGTGGGTTGATGGAGCTAACGGGTTTCTTCCGCGAATTCCGGCATATATTACAAGGGTTGTACAGGATGAAGATACCAAGAACTATTCAGGACAGCTATGGTTTAAGCGCTTTAACTGGGGCAATGATCGGAGAAGCCTCCCTCCTGCTAAAAACTTGTTTATTTATGAGTGTCATGTTGGCATGGCGCAGGAAAAAGCCGGCATAGGAACTTACATTGAATTTGCTCAGAATGTGCTTCCATGGGTCAAGCAATGCGGGTATAATGCGATTCAGATGATGGCTATTCAGGAACATCCTTATTATGGTTCTTTTGGATACCATGTAGCTAACTTTTTTGCTCCTTCATCGCGATTTGGCACACCTGAAGAATTGAAATTCCTGATAAAGACAGCACATGAAATGGGGATTGCCGTTATTATGGATATTGTTCATTCTCACACCGTTAAGAATGTGAATGAAGGCCTCAATATGTTTGATGGTTCTGACAGTCAGTATTTTCATTCAGGTGAGCGCGGGTTGCATCCTCAGTGGGATTCCATGTTGTTTGATTATGGCAAAACTGAAGTTTTACAGTTTTTGCTCTCTAATGTAAAATATTGGTTAAAGGAATTTCATTTTGATGGTTTCAGATTTGATGGCGTGGGGTCTATGATGTATTTTCATCACGGAAACGAAACAATTGATTCGCCACAAAAATACTTTACTGATGGAGTTGAATGGGACGCTATTACCTACCTGCAACTTGCCAATAAACTCATTCACTCCATTAAAAAAGAAACCGTTACCATAGCCGAGGATGTGACTGGGATGCCCGGACTTGCATCTTCGATTGCCGAAGGTGGTATTGGATTTGATTACAGACTTGGAATGGGCATTCCCGATTTCTGGATTAAGCTCTTAAAAGAGTCAAGAGATGAAGATTGGAATGTAGAGGAATTATGGCACGTTATGAACAACCGTTTGCCCGGCGTACGAACAGTTGCTTATGCTGAATCGCATGATCAGGCGTTGGTTGGTGATAAAACTCTGGCATTCTGGTTAATGGATCAGGAAATGTACTGGCACATGGGAAAAGACGATGCCAGTCTGATAGTTGATCGTGGAATTGCTCTGCATAAGTTAATCCGACTTTTTACTATTTCATTAGGAGGCCAGGCATACCTGAATTTTATGGGAAATGAGTTCGGGCATCCTGAATGGATTGATTTCCCGCGTGAGGGCAATAATTGGAGCTATCACTTTGCACGCAGGCAATGGTCACTGGCAACCAATCCTGAATTGAAGTACAGGTTTATGGCGTTGTTTGACCAGGATATGATAGAAATTATAAAATCATACCGGGTGCTTAACGATGAATTTGCAAATCAACTTCATATTGATATTGACAATAAAATAATTGCATTTTCCCGTGGAAAATTGATTTTTATTTTTAATTTCAATCCCTTTAACAGTCTGCCCGATTATGGTATTCATTTGCCAAAACAGGGAAGTTATAAAGTTGTACTTTGTAGTGACAATAAAAAATACGGAGGACATGGGCGAATTGATGAACAACTTACTTATCAAACTGTTGGTGAATTAAATATGCTAAAACTGTATGTCACCAACAGATCTGCGCTGGTTTTATCTGAAACCTGATTGTTGGAAAATTACCGGTTTTTAAATATTTTTAACACCTGGTTAATCTTTATTCTGATTAAGTTTATTATTATTGCAAACTTTTTTAATAATTAGCCTATTTTATGGAACGAAAACGTTTGGTAATTAGTTATAGTAATGTTTCTCCTGAGGTACTTGAAGCCATCAGAAAAAAATATCCTTTAGGGTACTCTAATCATGTGATTAAAGTAAATACAAAGGGTGACGATTTTTTTTATGCAATTACTGTTGATACTGAAGAAGCCAGTTATCTTGTTAAGGTCCCTGTAAAGATTGATACAAAGGGAAGCCTTAATGATGATGATAATCTGGATGACACCAGCGATGATAAGGAAGTTGACGAAGGATATCAGGAGAATGAACCTTCTGCTGAAATTGACGAATAATTATTAAACAGCCGGCAAGGCTGTTTTTTTATGTATATAATTTATAAACCAGAATCATGGAAGATACTCTGTTGACTAAAAATGACCAGCTTACTCAGGAATTACCATCTATCGTTTTAAATGCTGAAGCCATTCATTCTCTGGCTGAAACAAGAAAATGGACCAGTTTCTTTGCTGTTTTAGGGATTATTGCCTTGGTTTTCATGTTTGTAGCCGGGATTATTTCAATTATTGTTCTGCCCATGCTTAACCAGGAAAGTGAGCCAACAGCATTGCCAGCAATTGTTACAGGACTGGTGTATTTATTACTTGGGGTAATTTATCTTTTTCCAATCATCTATCTGTTTCGTTTTACAAAACTGGTGCGCCAGGCCATAGCTTCTTCTAACGGTAATTTAATGAGCAGTGCTTTATATAATTTAAAACTGCATTTTAGAACAGTTGGTATAATTACTATTGGTTTTATTGCTGTTTACTTGATTTTTATCATGTTCTTATTGGTTTTCGGCGCAGGAATGCTTGCCGGAAATATTTAATCAGGTATCAAGGAAAGTTTACCGGGTATTTAATTTCTAAAAATTAAGCTTTTCAGAATTTTCTTACCTGTATTTCTAAAACCGGAACTTGCTTCATTCATTTGAATTTCAATTATATCATACAGTTCACGCCTGATTTCAGGGATATTATCTGAGATTTTCTTGAGAATAACCATGCAGTGTACTTTAACTGCAATACTTTCATTGTCAGATTGCAGCCAGTTGAAGCAGGTGTCAGCTAAAATTCCCAATTCATCTTTTGGCAAATCCGATCTTGATATCATTCTCAGAGCATGCCTTTTCAGCCCATCGCTACTGAAGTTGACCAAACCTGATGAGAGCCTTCCGATCTTGTTTATCAAAAACTCAGGATTAATTTCGGCACAATAATCGGCAGCCCAGGCGGCTCTTCTGCTTAATGGATCTTCATTTTTAAATATGAATGACCACAAGGTGTCAAATAGTGCCGGATGAGCCATAATTATACGTACAACCAGGTCGGTATTGGCTCTGGATTGTTCCTGAAGCAGAATATTTTTTAGTTCTTTTTCCAATGATGGCAGATAGCTGACATAAACCTAAGGAAAGCAAAAATAGCTATTCTCCTGAAATATCAGAATACTTAAAAATACAAAAGGGAAACTACCCTTGCGGAGTTGTTTCCCTTTAGTCAAGCATCAGACCTTGATCTGTTGCTGACTCCAGATTATTGTTTTGGTGCCTTGTTATTGATTTTCCCCGTGAGGTAATCCTTAACTTACCATCTTCAAAACTTTACAACCTAAGCTGTAGTTTTTTGAAAAGGATTCCGGTTATTGTACCTTTCGATTTTTCAGCTACTCCCCTTGCAGTTCGTTTCTGGTTGTCTCCGGCCATTTGGTCAGGTGTTTCTGCTTTTCAGCTGATTCACTTTCACCTCCCGAAATTTTTCACCATATCGTTGGTCTGGTTTTGTAAAATTAATATAATTTCATCCCTTTGTCAAGTGTTTTTTAAATTTGATTATCAACACATTACGAACAAAAGATATGAACAATTGTTAATATCCTGTGTCTGACATTTTTATTAAAACTCCTCCCCTTTCAGGATTACCGGGCTATTCCGCAACCAAAACCGGTTTACCTTTTTTAAAGCCTTTTACTTTAAGAATGATTTTTTCATCTGCATGAAAGTCTGATGTGCCCGGATGTATTTCACAACGAATACAATTGTTAAATACATCTGCAATGGTAACAGTAATTTTGTCTGAATTCATCTGAATATGATCTTCAACAGAAATTATTCTAAACTCATAACTTGCTCCTTCAGTGTATATTGGGTGTGCTGGTTCAAGAAAAACTCTTCCTGTACAATTTATGCGATCTACTTTACAAGTTAATTCCATACCTGGTTCAAAACCATAGTTCAGGTAATATTTGTATGGCACAAGATGTCTGACGCCTGTGTTGTCTTCAAGAATCATATATTCTTCATGGTCTGATAATTGAACCAGTTTAATATATTGGAACAAAGAAACATCGCCTTCATTCAATTTAACTTTATTATTAAACCAGGCTGGCGCAGTCATATATAATTCAATTTGAGGAGCTTTGACGCGTTGCTTTAATAATTCCTTTAATTGATAGCAACCTTTTCATCAGTAAGTCAAGGTGTTTGGTATCCCGAATACTCACTTTGATCAGCCCGTCAAATTTACCATTTTTACTATCAAGAGAAATGGTTCTCACGTCCATTTTGAGTTCATTTGAAATCAGGTTGGTGATAGAGCTTAAAATTCCAAGCTGATCAAATCCGCTTATTTTTACTGTTGAGATAAAGTAAGTTCCTTCAACAGGTTTTGACCATTGTGCATCCATTGAGCGGTAAGGGAATCGTGTGCGCATTCTGGAGGCATTGGGGCATGAAATCCGGTGAATTTTAATTCCATCACTAACGGTAATGAAACCAAAAATTTCATCACCCATTACCGGGTTACAACAACGAGCCAGCTTATATCCCTCAATCTCAGAGTTTTCGTTAACAATGATTACATTCTCGGAGGTTCGGTTGGTTTTGAGTGGTTCAGCCTTTACCGGGGGTTTGGGTTTTGATTCAATTTTTTCGTCTTCAGCTTTTGTTGTTCCTATAACAATATCTTTGATTGCCGAAGGTTCAATTTTACTTTCCGCCAGTTTTTGAAATAAATCAAGAGGGCCGGAAAGTTTGAAGAATGCAACAAGCTTATTGATGGCCTCATCTTCTTTGGTAATCTTTAATTGAGCGATTTTTCTTCTGAAAATGTCTTTACCAGCCTCAGCCTGTTTAAATTCAGCTTCTTTCAGGTATCGTTTTATTTTGGTTTTTGCCCTGCTGGTGGTAACCCAGCCCAGCCAGTCAATGTTGGGATTTTGATTACGGGAAGTAATGATTTCCACCTGATCTCCATTTTTCAGGAGATGTCTGATGGGAACTATTTTTTTGTTTACTCTTCCTCCGCTGCATTTTGCTCCAAGGTTGGTATGGACTTCAAAGGCAAAATCGAGTACAGTTGAACCTGCTCTGAGCTTTTTGAGATCGCCTTCAGGCGTAAAAACATAAATTGTATTTTCGGCAGCCACCGGTTTTGTTCCTGATGATAAAGCCTCTTCTGATTCTTCCGGATTTTCAAGAATTTTTCTGATAGAGTTGAGCCATTCATCAGTTTCAACAGACCCTTTCTGGCCTTTATAACGCCAGTGGGCCGCATTGCCTGATTCAGCCTCTTCATCCATTCGCAAGGTCCTTATTTGCACTTCAACCCATCTTTTGCCCGGGCCTAAAACAGTTACATGTAACGATTCGTAGCCATTTGGGCGCGGTATTGTTATCCAGTCGCGCAGCCTTTTGGGCTCAGGTTTATATAAATTAGTAACTACTGAATAAGCTTTCCAGCAATCGGCCTTTTCATCAGAAATTGAGCTGTTTAGTATAATTCTGATGGCAAACAAATCAAAAACTTCCTCGAAGTCAACCTGTTGCTTTTTCATCTTGGTAAAAACCGATGAAACTGATTTTGTACGGTTTTTAATCACAAAATCAAGGCCCATTCTGCTAAGTTCAGCTTTTATAGGATCCAGAAACTCTATGATAAAGTCGCTACTATCACTTATTGCCTTTGCAATATTGGCCGAAATTGTTTGATAAGCAATGGGGTTGTTATAATGAAGCGAAAGCTCATCCAATTCTCCTTTTACTCTGTAAAGTCCGAGTTTGTGGGCCAGAGGTGCATATAAATCTGAGGTTTGCAAAGCAATTTCCCTTTTTTTTGCATCCGGCAAGCTTTCTATTTTACGCATATGATGCAACCTGTCAGCCAGTTGGATAAGTACCGACCTGACATCATCAGCGAGGGAGAGTAAAAGACTACTGAAGTTTTCTGCATTATCGGTAAGCTTTTCAGTCGGGAGCTGATTAAGGCGATTTAAATTACTGCAGATTACAGCGACTTCAGGAAGTTTCAGCTCGCTGACAAGCTCTGCAAATTTGTTATCGTCATGGCTAATATTGTGAAGCATAGCTGCAATTACAGAACTTAATCCAAGCCCCATTTCTTTAGCAACAATGATAGCGACATCCACTGAATGACAAAAATAAGACTCCGATGTTTGGTATAAATGGTCACCATGGATGTTCAGGGTTGCTATAAAAGCTTTTCGCAGTTGTTTTTGACCTGATGGTGTTAAAAATGGTTTACAGGCCTGAAGAAGCTGTCTGTATTTAAGAACAACAATCTTTTGTTTGTCGATGTGTGCCAAGGGTGTATTCATAACAATTTACTTTAACAAAGATAAGCCATTGGGAATAATTAAAAAAAGCGCCCTGATTAAACCAGGGCGCTTTTAAGTTTGAAATCCGTGTATGATTATTTTTGCGGATTATCAAGGCTTTTAGTGCCCGGTTTTGATTTTTGAGGTTCAGCAATTGATTCACGCATATGGGTATCAGCCTGAATATTCTGAAACTTATAATAATCCATAATACCTAAATTGCCTGTTCGGAAAGCGTCAGCAATTGCTCTTGGAATTTCAGCTTCGGCTTCAATAACCTTTGCGCGGGCTTCCTGTGCTTTTGCTTTCATTTCCTGTTCATTAGCAACAGCCATAGCCCGGCGTTCTTCAGCTTTTGCCTGGGCAATATTTTTGTCGGCATTGGCCTGATCCATCTGAAGCTGAGCTCCAATGTTTTTTCCAACATCAATATCAGCGATATCGATGGACAAAATTTCAAAAGCTGTGCCGGAATCCAGACCTTTCGATAGTACTACCTTAGAGATAGAGTCAGGATTTTCAAGAACCGCTTTATGTGAGTCAGCTGAACCAATAGAAGAAACAACACCTTCGCCAACCCTGGCCAGGATAGTTTCCTCTCCTGCACCTCCAACTAATTGTTTGATGTTAGCTCTTACGGTTACTCTGGCTTTAGCAATCAGCTGAATACCATCCTTGGCAACCGCAGCTACCGGAGGCGTATTAATAACTTTTGGATTAACTGACATTTGCACTGCCTCAAAAACATCACGTCCTGCCAAATCAATGGCAGTTGCAGCTTTAAAATTCAGGGGGATGTTCGCTTTGTCAGCTGAAATCAGTGCATTCACCACTAGTTTAACTCTTCCGCCTGCCAGATAATGCGCTTCAAGTTCATCCCGTGTAATTGACAAACCTGCTTTTGTTGCATTAATCATAGCGGTTACAATTACTGAGGGTGGCACTTTTCGCCAACGCATAAAAACCAGTTGTAATAAAGAAACCCTGACTCCCGACAACAATGCCGAAAACCAAAGGCCTACCGGGATAAAATAGAAAATTATCCATAACCCGAAAAGGGAAGCAATTCCTATTGCTACAATTACCAAAAAGCCTGATTCAGCCATAGTTTTTATACTTTACGTTTAACAAATATTTTATTATCAATAAGCTGTGAAACAACTATTTCAGTTTCCTGATCGATAAAATCTCCGTTTGTATGAACCTCAAAAAACTCGTTATGAATAACAGCCTTTCCTGAGGGAGAAATACGTGAAACAGCTTTTCCTTCGTCACCAACATGTATTTTCGAATTGTCAATTTCATTAACCTTTCCGGTTATTTCTGTATTGAGCATCAACCGGTTCCAGGTGTTGGTTTTGAATGAAAGATAAATTACAATTCCAGAAAGAACCAATGTTCCTGTGAGTATATAATGACCAGATGGAGTTCCATAAACATGGTATGCCTCCCAAATCGAAAATACCAAAAGTGCGAAACCTGCTATTCCAACTACTGTAGTTCCGGGAATTACCAAAACTTCAAGCATGATAAAAAGCAGACCGGCGATGATTAATATGATAATAAGTGTCAATGACATTTTACCCTGATTCTATGTTTTACAAATATACGTTTAGAAACGATGCAAATTACTGTTTTTTCAAATAAATACGGGCATTAGGGATATAATTCCTAAGTTCTTTGATTCTATTCTGACTGCTGGGGTGCGTGCTAAGCAGTTCAGGCGGGGCTTGTCCGGGAATGGCAGCCATTTCTTCCCAGAAACTGACAGCACGTTCGGGCTCATAACCAGCCATAGCCATAAAAACCATTCCCAGTTTATCGGCCTCATATTCGTGGGTTCGCGAATAAGCCAGTGTTCCTAAAGTTGAGCCAATTCCATAAGCCATATTGAACAATTCTCTGGTTTGGGCGGGTTTCTGCTGTAACGCAATGTCGAGCGACACCCCTCCCAGAACTACAGCCAGCTGCTGACTCATTCTTTCACCTCCGTGATTGGCCACGGCATGCGCAATTTCATGGCCCATAACGACAGCCAGGCCTGCGTCATCTTTGGTCAAAGGAAGAATTCCCGTATAAACAACTACTTTACCTCCAGGAAGACACCAAGCATTTACTTCAGGGCTTTCAACCAGATTAAATTCCCATTTGTATGCCGAAACTTTATCCTGTTGCCCGTTATTAATCAGATATTCCTCAACTGCCTGAGCTATTTTTTGTCCAACGCGTTTGACCTGTTGCGTATTTTTATTGCTTTCCGGAATAGGAGGATTTTGTGATAAAAAATCCTGATAACTCGTCAAACTCATTTCAGAAATCATCTGTCCGGGTACAACGTTAAACTGCCGGCGACCGGTAATTGGCACTTTTGAACATGATGTCAATGCCAGTGCTAATCCTAAGACTATTGCGAAAATCTGATTTTTCATTCGAAAAATAATTTGTTTACAGGCCGAAACAATGATGGGTTATTCAGGAAACTAATTTATTCAGAAAGGTGAATTGATGAATTACTTTAAAACAATTCATTTGTTACCCATTCAGGGTTATTCGATGGAAACCGTAAGGCCACGGTTGAGCATTTCGTTATACTCAGGCTTAAGTTCGGTTTCTGAACCGCTTTTTACACCACATTTTCCCTTGTAATGAACAATCAGTGTGATTTGTTCTGCCTGAACAGGCTCAATATCACAAACATCAATAAGTGTTTCAATTACAAATTCAAATGTATTATAATCATCATTATACAAAACAAGTTCGCGGTTACTAACAACCTGCTCCTTATCTTTGTGCGTTGTAATCGTTTTTTCCTTAACCATTTTCAAATTCAGGTGTTTAAACATTGCCTCTTTTAATCCCATAAAAATACGCAATAAATGTAAATTAATTTACACTTAATCGGCTTTTTTATGTTTCTGCAACTAATTTAACAAGAACAATGCCATCCATTAAGTTTGACCGTTTTATTGAAAAATTGCCCTCTGCACTTTTATCAGAGTTACCCGGACCCAGGGCTCACGAGATACTTGCTCCGTCCAATCGGAATGAGTTGATAAAAAACAGCAAAGGAATTGATCAAGCGCGAAAAAGCAGTGTATTGATACTTCTTTTTCCTGATGAAGTTAGAGAAGTTCACACTGCATTTATTAAAAGAGTTGAATATGAGGGTGTTCACAGCGGGCAAGTTGCGTTTCCGGGGGGCAAATTTGAAGAAACCGATTCAAGTTTGGAGAATACAGCATTAAGGGAATCTCATGAAGAGATTGGATTAGAAGAAAAAAATATCAAAATTGTTGGACAGCTGAGCGATTTGTTTGTTCCGCCCAGTAACTTTATTATTCGCCCATTTGTGGCTACAACTGAGGTGAAGCCAGGTTTTATTGCTGATAAAAGAGAAGTAGCTGAAATTTTTACGGTTCCGCTTTCGTATTTCACAAACAACGGCGTGTTGCAAGAATATTCAATACCATTTAGAAATGGAAATCAGGTGAAAGTGCCTGGTTTTATGTTTCAAAATCACCTTATTTGGGGTGCTACAGCTATGATTCTGAGTGAGTTGATATATATTATAAAAGCCAATGGATTGGCAGATTAATTTGTTGCGAAATTAAACAGATATCAACTTTATTTTCAGGAGATTAGATAACAATCTGACAGATTGTCAGAATTATCAGACAGGCTCGTCATAAAAAGCTTCCTTGCCAGGATACCAGAACTTTTCAGCGGCAATATCGGCTGGAAAGGTATAATAATACATAACAGCTTCTGTGAGTAATTCCATTTGATGGCTATAAAGCCAGGTGTCAATCACGGCAATATTTCTTTTCATTTCGCGAAGTCTGGCTTTTAAAATCAGAGCTCCCTGGTCCATAGCTACCGGTTTTCGGAGTTTAACCTCCATTCTTGAGGTAACTCCTGAAGTGTTTAGCTTGACAAAAACAAGCCAACTGGCAATTTCATCCAAAAGGGTGGTTTGAATTCCACCATGCAATGTATTGTTCCACCCCTGAAACTGAGGTTGGGGTAACCAGTGTGCGATTACTTCTTCTCCCTCTTCAACAAAACTGAGCTTGAGGCCAAACTTATTATCAGGCGAACAACCAAAGCAGTTATAGCCGGGCTGTTTAACAAAAGGATTCGTTATTTTGCTCATGGTTGATCTGTTAACGAAGATTGCCTTTAGAGTAAGAAACAGACTTTATAAGCTTTCCACTTTCATCATATTCCATCCAGTTGCCCTCTTTTAGTCCGTTTTTATATTGTCCATTTATTTTTATCTGGCCATTTTCAAAATACTCGATTGAAGGCCCTTCCTGAATATTGTTGAGATAAGTTTCGAGGGTTCTAACTTTTTCACCATTGTAGAAAGATTTTTGCTCTCCCTGAAGCATTCCGTTGCTATAAATGTATTCGGCTATAACGGCTCCTTCGGTATTAAACCACCTTGACGGGCCATCTTTAACTCCATTTGAAAAAGTAGATTCTTCTGATTTTTTACTTTGCATATTTTCATAATAGGATGTTTGAATTCCATGTAAAACACCCTGCCGGTAATTTCCACTAGACAAAAGTAACCCGTTAGGCGCATATTGTCTGACGGGCCCATCGGGCATATCATTGGTGAAATACTGCTCCGACACGAGCGAACCTCTTTTAGACAATTCTATAAATACCCCCTGCTTTTTATCCATTTCAAAATTCTCAATTTTGTAAAGCATATTGTTATCCTGAAAATGTGTAATCCACATACCATTTTTCATATTGTTCACATAATCCCCGCTTGATTCCAGACTATTATTTAATTCAATCCAGCGTCCCTGTTTCAAACCTTTGGAATCAGTATTGTTGATAGGTTGATTTCCCTGTGCAAGTAAACAAACGGGTAAAATAGCAACCAATAAGTAAGTCAGGAATTGTTTTTTCATCATACAAGCGTTTTAATAATTCAAATTAAATAAAGGGATTTTCTTAGCTTACAAATTCAGCAAAAAGATCATACATATCGGCACCGGTTATGGTGACTTCAATCATCTGTCCGGGGATTGGCGGATTATTCAGAACTGAAATCAAGACTTCATTATCCACTTCAGGAGAGTCAAATTCAGTACGGCCAATCCATTTGCCATCCTCAGCCTTATCAACTATTACTTTCATTTTTGTGCCAACAAGCGTTTGATTTCGCCGGGTGGAGATTTCCTGCTGTAGAAGCATAAGTTGTTCAGCTCTTCTGGCTTTAACGGCAGGTCTGATATTATCAACCAACTTGGATGCAGGAGTGTTCTCTTCATGAGAATAAGTAAATACGCCCATTCTTTCAAAGCCGGCTTCCTGCACAAATTTTTTGAGTTCGTTAAACTCTTCTGCAGTTTCTCCGGGATATCCTACAATAAAGCTTGTTCTGATAGCGATGCCCGGCACCTTGAGTCTTATTTTTTCAACAAGTTCACGGGTTTTGCTACTATCGAGTCCCCTTTTCATCGATTTAAGGATACGGCTGTTGATATGTTGAAGCGGGATATCGATGTATTTACAAATTTTAGGGTTGTTGCGCATCACATCAAGAACGCGAACAGGAAAGCCGGCAGGATAGGCGTAATGTAATCTAATCCATTCGATTCCATCAACTTTTACCAAAGCTTCAAGAAGATCGGCCAGTTGTCGTTTTCCGTTTAAATCAATGCCGTAATAGGTCAAATCCTGGGCAATAAGCATAATTTCCTTAACCCCTGAAGAAGCTAAAAACCTGGCTTCTGCAATAACTTCGGAGACGGGTTTTGAAATGTTTTTACCTCTGATTCCGGGAATGGCACAAAAAGAGCATTGCCGGTCGCAACCCTCAGATATTTTGAGATAAGCAAAATGAGGAGGAGTGGTAATAATTCGTTCGCTGAGCAAATCGGAACGAAAGGGTGCATTTACTGCATTGAGGATTGCATTTAAATCGTTGACACCAAAAAAGCCATCAACTTCAGGGATTTCATTTTCAAGATCATGACGATAGCGCTCAGAAAGACACCCCATCACAAAAAGTTTTTCGATGCGATTCTCTTTTTTGGCCTGGCTCCAATGCAAGATGGTATTGATTGATTCTTCTTTGGCATCGTTGATAAAGCCGCAGGTGTTGATTATAACAACATCAGCATCAGATGCGCCATCATGTTCAGTTTGAAGTCCTGCGGCATTGAGTTGCCGGAGCATTACTTCAGAATCAACTAGATTTTTTGAACAGCCCAGTGTAATTACATTGACTGTTTTATGATTAAATAATTTGGTTTTCAAAGCGGAGGAGTTTTAAAGACTGCACACAGGATATCAGCTCTTTACCAATTCCGCCTGAACTAAATAGAATAAATTCAGACCATCAGCTAAAGAGAGAATCGACAAATTCATTTTTAACAAAAGGTTGTAAATCGGTCATTTTTTCACCAATACCGATATATTTAACCGGAATTTTAAATTGATCAGAAATACCAATCACTACACCTCCTTTGGCCGTTCCATCTAATTTGGTAAGAGCCAATGCATTCACTTCGGTGGCAGCTGTAAACTGGCGGGCCTGTTCAATTGCATTCTGGCCTGTGGAGGCGTCAAGCACCAACAATATTTCGTTTGGTGCGTCAGGTAAAAGTTTCTGCATCACCTTCCTGATTTTTGAAAGTTCATTCATCAGGTTGATTTTGTTATGAAGTCGACCGGCAGTGTCAATAATTACAACGTCGGCATTTCGGGCCATTGCCGATTTAAGTGTATCGAAGGCCACAGAGGCCGGATCGGCACCCATGCCCTGCGTAATGCATGGCACTCCTACCCTTTCTGCCCAGATTTCAAGCTGTGAAACTGCAGCAGCCCTGAAAGTGTCAGCTGCGCCGAGTACCACACTTTTACCGGCAGCTTTATATTGATATGCCAGTTTGCCGATTGTAGTGGTTTTTCCAACACCATTGACGCCAACTACCATAATGACATATGGCGTTTCACGCTTAGGAAAGTTAAAGCTATCAATCAACCCGGGGTTTGAGGTTTCGTCAAGCAAAGCGGAAATTTCTTCACGCAGAATCTGGTTTAGTTCTGAAGTTCCCAGATATTTGTCACGCGATACCCGGTTCTGAATTCGTTGAATAATGCGCAATGTAGTATCAACACCTACATCAGATGTAACAAGAATTTCCTCAAGGTTATCAAGGACTTCATCGTCAACCTTTGATTTGCCAACAATTGCTTTGGAAAGTTTACCAAAAAAACTTGTTTTTGTTTTTTCAAGGCCTTTATCCAGATCCTGTTTCTTTTCTTTCGAGAAGAATGAAAAAATACCCATATTTCAGGAAGATGTATTAGATTTTAGATTTTAACAGAAGCAAAATTAGGTAATTAAACAAATTAAACACCTCTGAAATCAGAAAATAAAAAACAGGGTCTTCTCTTTTGAAAGAAAAGGCCCTGTTTTATAGAGCATAAATGCAATTATTTCTTAGCCAGGAAATCTTTTACCTGGTCGTTTGGAACAATGTTTTCTTTAAAAGAATACGCACCGGTTTTTTCTGACCGTACCATGCGGATTACTTTTGCAAAATCTTTACCCGAGCTTGTTCTGAGGGTAGCAACTACTTTCTTTGCCATGGTGTAATGTTATTTAATTTCCTTATGAACAGTTACTTTCCTAAGGATAGGATTATACTTTTTAATCTCCAACCTTTCGGGAGTATTCTTTTTATTTTTGGTAGTAATATACCTCGAGGTTCCGGGCATACCACTGGTTTTATGCTCGGTGCATTCCAGTATCACCTGGATTCTTGCTTCTTTACTCTTCTTAGCCATTGTTGTAAGCCTTTAAATTTTCGGACTGCAAAAATACAAAAATTTACTTACCATCCAAAAGCCAAAGCAGAAAAAATAGCCCGCTTCGTACTTTTTATCTGTATTTGCCCCGATGTATTGTTGTATGTGATTGTAAAAGAGTATATTAAGTGTAATATTATAATTATAAACAATTTATTGTTAAAAATTGATCAAACAATTGAGAAATTTTGGAACCAAAATAGCAGTTGCATTAAAAATTACGGTAGGTTTGACTTAAAATTACTCTGATGCACTGGCAGATTTATATTCATGGTTATAAAGCTTATCTTCAGGTTGAACGGTCAATGCCTGCAAACACTGTGGATGCGTATTGCCGTGATATTTCCAAGCTGGTTGCATATTTTAATGCCGGAAACCAGGAAATTAAGCCCTCTCAGGTTCAACTCAAGGACTTGCAATTGTTTGTGAATACACTTGCCGATATTGGCATAGCTGCCAGCAGTCAATCACGTATTATATCAGGAATCAGATCCTTTTTTAGCTATTTACTAATTGAAAATGAAGTTTTGACCGATCCAACCGAATTGCTTGCTATGCCAAGGATTGGACGAAAATTACCTGATGTGCTTACGATTGATGAGATGGAGCTTTTAATTCAAACTATAGATTTAAGCAACCCTAACGGCGAACGGAATAAAGCCATTTTAGAAACTTTATATGGTTGTGGTTTGCGGGTGTCAGAACTGATCAATCTGAAGATTTCTGATTTGTTTTTTACAGATGGGTTTATTAAAGTGACCGGAAAAGGTGACAAGCAACGGATTGTGCCCATTGGAAATAAGGCCTCGGCACAAATTGAGAGATACATGACTTACGTGAGAAGAACGGGTAAAATACAAAAAGGACAGGAGGATTTCCTTTTTTTGAATGCACGCGGGGCAAAACTGACCAGAGCTATGATATTTGAAATAGTGAAAAAAGCTATTGCAGGAACAGGAATTAAAAAAAATATCAGTCCGCATTCTCTGAGGCATTCATTTGCAACACATTTAGTTGAAAACGGTGCAGATCTCAGGGCGGTGCAGGAAATGTTGGGTCATGCTTCCATTACCACCACTGAGATTTACACTCACCTCGACAGGGAATATCTCAGGACTAATATCCTGAAGTATCATCCTCGAAGGAATATGAAAAACTAATCTTCGTCTTCGTCTTCTTCGTCGAATTCTTCAATTTCACCATCTTCATTTACAAAAACGCCCCAGTTAACAGTAACCAGTTTCCCGTCCTGAAAATAAAAATCGATCAAGCCTTCATCAAAAGACACCCTTTTTTCTCCCCATTCTTCTTCTTCAGTATCAATTTGGGTAAGTCCTTCCTCTTTCATAAGCTCAATAATTTCCTGTTCGGTCATACTGAAGACTTTTTTTCCGAAAAGAGTAGTTTCTTCGTTGTCAGTTTCAAAGCAGGAAAGAACATGGTTGTTTTTACCTTCGAAAAACACCGACAATCCTTCTTTATCGTAGTTCCAAAGAATGGTATCCAGTTCTTCATCAGCTTCCTCACCCAGGTTTTCGATTTCATGAGGTTTGCCTAAGGTATTTTCAACAGCAACAGGCAAATCACCAAACTTTAAATCGGCCAGGCCTTCAAGCAGCAGAATTTCCATTTTCATTTGTTTCATCTGAATTTGAGATTGTTAATAATAAGTTAATTAAACTTAGTCAGCATTCATTCTTTTGCCTTCACTTCCAATTATTTAAATGGAGAATCAGGCTCTTTAGACATATAGTAAAAAGCAAGCCTGCTTGCTAATTTGGGAAAAATACTGTTTAGCCAGACGGTAAACTTGCCTTCAATAAAAGTAAGCACAATGGAATCTTTTCGTTTCAAAGTTGCTTTCACAATTTTTCTGGCAGCCACATCGGCCGACATCATTTTAGCTTCATCACGCGGAGTTTCACCCTGAGGAGCTCCATTTGCTGTAAGTGCTGCATTTCTGATATTCGAGGATGTAAATCCGGGGGCAGCCACCATGACATGTAATCCGGTTTTCAGGTTTTCACATCTGAGGGTATCTAAAAAACCCCGGATAGCAAATTTTGATGCAGAATACCCTGTTCTGCCGGGCAATCCCACATAGCCTGCAATGGATATTACTCCAATTACTGACCCCTGGGATTTAAGCAAGAAGGGCATGGCGTGTTTGGTGCAGAAAACAGTTCCCCAAAAATTGGTATTCATCAGTTTCTGCAGAACTTCCAGGTCGGTATTCACAAACGCGGCTCTCATCGAAATCCCGGCATTATTAACCAGAATGTCAATTTTTCCATATTTTGAAACAGTTGTTTCAATCAGTTTAACACAATCGCTTTCTATGCTTACATCAGCCTGAACAGCAAAGGTGTTAATTCCTAATGAATTAAGTTGAGCAGCTGCCTGGTTTAACTTTTCACTATTGCGCGCCGAAATAACAATTCTGGCGCCAAACTTACCGAATTCGTGCGCCAGTGCATAACCTATGCCTGACGAACCTCCGGTGATAATCACTACTTTATCTCTTAAGTTTTTCATAATAATTGGCAGTGCAAGTATACCATTTTTTCAAGCAGGTAAAGCGGTATTTATTTAACTCCTTTAAAATTCCTTAAAGATAAAGGATAAACTAAGTTAATTAATAGAACCTACCTGAGCACAAAATAATTTCTATGAATTAAATCAAGCAATAAACTGAATTTACAAGATATTTTTTTTAATCTTTTTGCTTGACCCGATAAAGTTAATTTACATATTTTTAGAATCTGAAATATAGATTAAATGGCAAAAAATATAACAATTGAAATTTGTGCCGGTTCGGTAGAATCAGCCATTGCAGCAGCAAAAGGCGGGGCAGACAGAATAGAGCTTTGCAGTGCTTTGAGCGAAGGAGGATTAACGCCATCCGTTGCTTTACTGGAATATGTGATGAAGCATCTGAAAATTAAAACAAATGTTCTCATACGCCCGCGAGGCGGAGATTTTAATTATTCCAGGGCTGAATTTGATGTTATGAAATCTGACGTTTTCTCGGCAAAATTAAAAGGTGCAAATGGAATTGTGATTGGGATGTTGAATACTGACGGAACAGTGGATACATGCAGAATGAAAGAATTGATGGAAATTGCAAAACCATTGGAAGTTACGTTTCACAGGGCCTTTGATATGACCAAAGACCCGTTAAAAGCCCTTGAAGATATTGTAGAACTGGGTTGTCAGAGAATACTTACTTCGGGGCAGGCGGCTGATGCCTTTTCAGGGGCAGGTTTGATTGCTGAATTGGTAAAGGCTTCAGGCAACAGAATAATAATTATGCCAGGTAGTGGAATTAACTCATCAAACCTGTCTGAATTGCACAAAAAAACCAATGCAGCTGAATTCCATCTGTCGGCAACTGTTAAGATAAATAGCAGAATGATGTATAAAAATCAGGGAGTTGGAATGGGAAACGGGTACTCTGATGAATTTATGATTGCTCAGACAAGCCAGGAGCTGGTGAGTGAAATTTGTAAAATTGCCAAGAATCTATAATTGTTTTTATCAAACAGCAGATGTGATTTCGTAATTTCGCCGTTGTAAATCGAAGCCGGTATGAATATCAAAACAAAAGCATTCAAACAATATCAGGTAGTCATTTTCCTGTTAATTACTCTTTTTTTCATGACTTCGGCATCATATAGCCAGAATAATGATAACCTGAAGGTGATGACCTGGAATGTCAGATTGGATACACCTGACGATGGCTTAAATCAATGGAAGTATAGAAAAGATGAGTTTTGTCGGGAGGTTGTGAAGCAGTCGCCATTGATTTTGGGTGTTCAGGAGGCTTTTTACAGCCAGTTAAAAGACATGAAGAAAAGAATGAAAGGGTATAAATATATTGGCGCTGGTCGTGATGATGGGAAAAAGGAAGGGGAATTTAGTGCAATATTTTATAGAGGCCAATCATTGAAAGTTGTCAGAAGCGGTACTTTCTGGCTTTCTGAAACTCCTGATATACCTGGTAGCCGAGGCTGGGATGCAGCATGCAACAGGGTAGTTACGTGGGCTGAGTTTAAAGATAAAAATACGGGAAAGCACTTTATTGCATTGAATACCCATTTTGATCATATGGGCGAAATAGCTCAGGTGGAAAGTGCGAAACTTATCATTAAAAAACTGGCTTCCATAGCCAATCATTTACCGGTTATTTTAACCGGAGACTTCAATGTAACTCAAAAAAGTAAAGCCTACCGTATCCTTACCTTTTCTGAAAATGAATACACGCTGTCAGATTCAAGAACCAGGGTTGGAGCGCAAATAACAGGCCCCGATTTTTCATTTGTTGGGTTCGATCCGTCAGTTGAACCTACCGAATTGATTGACTTTATTATGGTTTCCTGGGATATAGACGTTATTTACAATGAAATTCTTGATTTCAGAGCCAAAGGGAAATACTTATCTGATCACCTGCCGGTAATTGCAATCCTCAATATAAAGTAGGCTTTAGCTTATTGAAGTCTTCTTTGTTTTTTCGGTTAAGCTGTAGTTACGAAAAAGTAAAGTCAACCAACAGGTTAAAATACAAACAATTTAGTTCTTTGTCCGCATCGCGAACTTACCAGGTATCCAAAGTCATAATTCATTTCAATAATGAATAATGCGCCAATATTATGTGTGGCATTTGTTTTACCTGTTTGCTGTAAAATAGGAAAGTTGGCAGTTTTCCCTTCTTCAGATGCTAAATCATTGAACATATAATTTAACCTGATTCCAGTGGTTACACCAAAATTATCGGTTCCAAAAATATAGCCACCAAACCCAACTGCCATTCCAAAATTACTTTTATTGACATAGTCGCCAATAGCATTCGGAGAAACGTGATCGCCTCCTGTGTCAGAATATTTAACAGTTGAATAAGTAGACCATTGCGGCCCGATTTCGAAGTAAGTACCATTTTTATTTGCCCTGTACATCAATAACATATCCATCCCTCCTATTTTATACTCACGCAGCGATTCTTCACCGGGAATAGTTGAATTTTCGGGAGTATAGGTAAATCCCTGGTTAAAGGCCGATTTCATTATATCAAATGTAATCTGATGCTCCTGAATAAAGTTAAATCCGATTTTTGCACCAAAAGCGTATGCAGGTTTAAACTTATGAACTATAAGCTGGTCGTCAAATATCTGACTATTGTACATAAACGAGCTCCCGATTCCACCTTTCAGGCCTATGTCAAACCATGTTTGAGCTTTGCCTGATAAACAAATTAAAACCAGTGTCGAAATAAATAAAAGTTTCTTCATAAGACTGTTGATTGTTTTGTTCAAATGTAAAACAATCTTAATGTATTTCCAATTTTTATCCATCAATTCATTTTAAGTTATTGAGCATGTTTATTTGGGACAGTGAAAAAAAATACGTAGGTTTGAATCCGATCAGATAAAGCTGATAGAGTGAGAAATACAATATTTATTTAATAAGTTTCGCAGATGATGTTACTTAATATCAGATACATTACCCGCTTATTGTTCTTGATGACAATAACTCCTTTCATTTGCTACGGACAAAGTCCGGTTGATTTTGTAAATCCTTTTATTGGTACAGGCGGCCATGGTCATACTTTTCCAGGCGCAACTGTTCCGTTCGGAATGGTTCAGCTTAGTCCCGATACAAGACTTGACGGCTGGGACGGTTGCAGTGGTTATCACTATAGCGATGAGTACATTTATGGATTTAGCCATACCCATTTGAGTGGAACGGGTGTGCCTGATTACTGTGATATTTTATTTATGCCTTTTTCCGGCGAAGTATTGCTTAACAATGGTGCTGATGGCAAGCCGGGTTACAGGAGTAAATTTAGTCATCAATATGAAACTGCCGGGGCGGGCTACTACTCGGTAGAGCTTGAAAAAGACGGGATTAAAGCAGAATTAACTGCTACAGCGAGAGTCGGAATGCATGCTTACACTTTTCAGAAGAATAAGACACAGTGCATTTTAATTGATTTATTTCATCGCGATAAAGTGACCGATTCATGGCTTGAAATTACTGATACAAATGAAATAGCTGGTTACAGAGGGTCATCTTCATGGGCCAGAGACCAACGGTTGTATTTTGTTGCACAATTTTCAAAACCATTCAGCTCAACCGGAATAGCTGCTGATGATGAGAAAATTCCTTTTTCTGGCAAAGTTGCAAGCAAAAATTTGAAGGCATGGCTTGAATTCGAAAAGTCAGGCAGCGAAACTATTGTAATAAAAGTTGGCTTATCAGCCACCAGCATTGAAAATGCCCGTTTGAATCTGATGACTGAGGCTCCCGGATGGGATTTTAATGAAACAAGGCATCGGGCGAGGAGTTTGTGGGAAAACGAGCTGAACAAGATTTCAGTAAAAGAAGGCTCAAAAGATGAGAAAACAGTTTTTTACACAGCACTTTATCACACCATGATAAGCCCTAACATATACAATGATGTTGATGGTACTTTTTTAGGAAGAGATTTGCAACCGCATAAAAATACCCAAAACAATTATTATACTGTATTTTCATTATGGGATACTTATCGTGCTCTACACCCTTTATATACCATTATAGATCATAAGCGGACGAATGACTTTATCAATACATTTATTTCACAGTATGAACTGGGGCGGCTTTTGCCTGTTTGGGAATTATCTTCAAATGAGACATTTTGCATGATTGGCTATCATGCAGTTCCGGTAATTGCCGATGCATACATCAAAGGGATAAGAGGTTTTGACCAAAATAAAGCTTTTAAGGCTATGGTAAACAGTGCAATGCAGGATCACATGGGTCTGAAGTATTACAGGCAAATGGGGTACATCCCTGCTGAAAACGAACACGAATCAGTCTCAAAAACGCTTGAGTATGCTTATGACGATTGGTGTATTTCGGTAATGGCCGATAGTTTAGGACTTGACTCCATCCGTGATGTATTTGCAATAAGAGCTCAATCATATAAAAATATGTTTGATCCGGCATCTGGTTTTATGAGGGCCAGATACAATGGCGGATGGTATGCCCCTTTCGATCCTGCTGAAGTGAATTTTAACTATACCGAGGCCAATTCTTGGCAATATAGTTTTTACGTTCCGCATGACATGAATCATTTTATAGCCTTGCACGGAGGCAAACAAGCAACATCTGTGATGCTGGATAGTCTTTTCAATGTTTCATCTAAAACTACCGGTCGCGATCAGTCAGATATTACTGGACTCATAGGACAGTATGCTCATGGCAATGAACCCAGTCATCACATTGCTTATTTGTATGATTACTGCGATATGCCCTGGAAAACCCAGGAAAAAGTCAGCTTTATTATGCGGAATTTTTATACCAACACTCCTGACGGACTGATAGGGAATGAAGACTGCGGGCAGATGTCAGCCTGGGCAGTATTTAGTTCTTTGGGGTTTTACCCTGTATGTCCCGGAAGTACTCAATATGCTATTGGCACACCACTATTCAGCGAGGCATCGATAAATCTTGAGAACGGTAAAAAATTTGTAGTGAAAGCCCTTCGTTTAAATTCTGAGAATATCTACGTTAAAAACATAAAATTAAATGGCCTGGATTTAACCCGGAGTTTTATTCAACATGATGAAATAATGGCAGGCGGTGAGCTTACATTTGAGATGAGCTCCTCTCCTTCCCTTTTGCCTTTCAATGCTCCGGAAACCTCTGTAAAAGGGAAAGAAATTCTGCCGGCTCCTTACGCTGAACCAAACAACAAAATTTTTTATAATAATCAGCGCATTACTTTGAAGGGATATGACGGGGCCACTATTACATATACCACAGATGGGTCTGAACCGGAAAAGAATTCAGAAAAATATAAAGAACCTATTCTCATAACATCCAATACAACCTTAAAATTTAATGCATTTAAGGATGGATATATTCAGGGTAGTACCCAACAGGCTGATTTTACCCAAAGCCCTGCAGATATTGAAGTAATATCAATTTCACCATATGCCAGTCAGTATTCGGGTTCAGGCCGGAATAACCTGATTGATGGTTTGAAAGGAAGCAATGATTACAGACTGGGAGGCTGGCAGGGATTTCAGGGGGTTGATATGGAAATTGTGTTGAAAATAAACAATAATAAGCCGATTAATTCCATCTCATCGGGGTTTTTGCAGGACATCAATTCATGGATATTTATGCCCTCACAGATAGATCTTTTCACTTCAGCTGATGGCGTTACTTTTCATAAAATAAATTCAATAAAAAATGATTTCCCTGTCGACAAATGGGGTACATTTACACATGAATACATCTTCAATAATTTAAACATAAAGGAGAGGTTTATTAAGATTATTGCAAAAAATGCCGGATTGATTCCAGAATGGCATCCGGCAAGTGGAAATATTACCTGGATTTTTGCAGATGAGATCAGTATTAATTTTTAACTGATATGATGGTTCACAGAACAATGGAAGAATCAGAATTCAATGAATTTGCTTTTTGGGCGAATGAAACAGCAAAACATGCCCTCATAAAGTGTAGTAGTGGCAATTTGTCGCATCGGGTTCAAAATAATCAAATGTTGATTTCAGCATCGGGTTGTTGGCTATCAGAACTTACAGCCAAACAAATTGCTATATTTAATATTGATGATGGCACCCTGATAAACGATATAAAACCATCTGCCGAGCATAAATTTCATCTGGGAATTATGCAATCAAGAAAAGAAATCAATACCGTTCTTCATTTTCAGTCTCAGGCTGCAACTACAATAGCGTGTATGGGAATTGAGCCTGATTATAATGTCATCATTGAAATTCCGATTTATATCGGTAAAATTTGCCATTTGCCCTATTTTACACCAGGTTCTCATCAGCTGGCCGAGGCTGTTATTGACAAAATGAGAGAATGCTCGCTGGTTCAACTGTCCAATCATGGGCAGGTAGTTTGCGGAAAGTCCTATCAGGATGTTATACAGAAGGCTGTCTTTTTTGAATTGGCCTGCAATATATTACTTCAGAGTAATTTCAGTGCGAAAGCTCTGAATAATGTACAAGTTGAATCCCTGTTAACCTATACTTTAAAATAGCATTTGTTAACATACTTTACAAATTGGACAAAAAAATGACCGGATTCGGACATTGAAATAACAATTTGCACGAAATCGAACAGAAATTGATGCAGAAATTTGGAAACCTTAATATTCCTATTTACTTTTATTGTTTAATTCTAAAAATACTTGTTTTATGAAAAAAGTTCTTGTTGCCACAGACAAACCTTTTGCCAAAGTTGCGGTAGATGGTATAAGGCAAATTGTGGAGAAAGCAGGTTATGAACTCGTTCTACTCGAAAAGTACACTGAACATTCAGACTTAATTAATGCTGTAGCAGATGTTGATGCTATGATTATTCGCAGTGACATTGCCGACCGCAGTGTAATTGAGGCTGGAAAAAACTTAAAAATTATTGTTCGTGCCGGTGCCGGTTACGATAACATTGACTTAGCTGCAGCTACCGAGCACAAAGTTGTTGCCATGAATACACCAGGACAGAATTCTAATGCAGTTGCAGAACTGGCACTTGGAATGATGGTTTATATGGCTCGCAATGCCTATAACGGCACCAGTGGAACTGAATTAAGGGGAAAATCTTTGGGTATTCATGCCTATGGAAATGTTGGCAAGTATGTTGCCCAGATAGCCAAGGGTTTCGGAATGGAGGTTTTTGCCTTTGACCCGTTTGTTGATGCTGCATCTATGGAAAAAGACGGTGTTAAATCTATTGGTACAGTTGATGAGTTATACAGCAAATGCCAGTATATTTCGCTTCATATTCCTGCTAATGCTCAAACTAAAAAGTCGATTGGATTTGACCTGCTTTCAAAAATGCCTAAGGGTGCTACCCTTGTTAATACAGCACGAAAAGAGGTTATTGACGAAGAAGGTTTATTAAAAATATTTGAATCAAGAACGGACTTTAAATATTTAAGTGACATTGAACCTGAAGCAAAAACTGAAATTTCTGAAAAATATGCCGGAAGATTCTTCTTTACTCCCAAAAAAATGGGAGCGCAAACTTCAGAAGCCAATATAAATGCAGGACTTGCTGCAGCTAACCAGATAGTGAATTTCCTTGAAAACGGAGTAACTACTTTTCAAGTAAACAAATAATGATTTTCTAAACCATGTTGAATCTTATTTTTAAGGTTCAACATGGTTTACCAGATAAATAAAGCAGATTTTCAGAATGACCAGCATAATTTTCTGAAAAAAAGACAGATATAAAATTACTAACCAACAAAACTACTAGAAATGGATTCTGAACTCGAAAAAGCAGTAACCTTCTTCAGATTCGAAGATTTAAGAATTTACCATAAAGCAATAGATTATATTGAGTGGGTAACTATTAAAACATCTCAATTTCCAAATGACAATCAGGCAAGCATTGGAGGGCGTTTCGGCCTTTCTGCCCAGGCCATTGCACTTAATATTTCAGAAGGTTCGGCCAGAAATAAAAGTCAGTTTATTTACTATCTTAAAATGGCCAAAAGCGCAGTCAGGGAGTGTGTTGTTTTTACGCTGCTTGCGTCAAAACTAGGCTACATTAACGAAACTGAAGTTGAAGAATCAAGAGGGCAATTGATGGAAATGACCAAAATGATCGGAGCGCTTATTGGTTCTTTACAGCGGGCCTCTGATTTAAATGCAGAAGATCCTGATTGACAACTTTATATGTAAAAATTGAATTCCATCTGTTTGTAAACAGTATATTTTTGCATTCCGATAATATTCTATATTTTTGCCACATCCGGCATGCGGGTATGGTATTTATTTACCCTTTTTGCCGGAATTGTTAATTCCGGTTTTTTTATGATTACCGGTTCATGGAATCTTACATAAAATAAAACTCATTATGGCAATTCTTAAACCATTCAGGGGGCTAAGGCCACCCAAAGACATTTCACAAAAACTCGCTTCACGACCCTACGATGTTCTCAATTCAAAAGAAGCTCGCATCGAAGCTAATGGTAATCCATGGTCATTACTGCATATTATCAAACCTGAGATAGACCTTCCGGAAGACATGGATGAGCATGCAGAGGAAGTATACTTAAAAGCTAAAGAAAACCTGAATAAGTTTCGTGAAAACAAATGGCTGGAGCAGGATAATGAAGAATTTCTGTATATCTATGCTCAAACAATGAACGGCCGCACTCAGTATGGACTTGTTGGATGTGCCGGTGTAGAAGACTACATGAATGGTATTATAAAAAAGCATGAGCTTACACGAAAAGACAAGGAAGAAGATCGAATGAAGCACGTGCGTGTAACTAACGCAAATATGGAGCCGGTTTTCTTTACCTATCCTGCAGTTGCTGAAATTGATGCCATTATTGAAAAGATTGTCAGCAATGAGCAGCCTGAATATGACTTTACAGCAGATGATGGATTTGGTCATCATTTCTGGGTGATAAGGGATAAAGCTACGATAAGTGCGCTTACCTCGCTTTTTGAAAAGGTGCCTTACACTTATGTTGCAGATGGACATCACCGCACAGCAGCAGCAGCCCTGGTTGGCAATGAAAAGAAAGCAAATAACCCTGAACATACAGGAAATGAGGAATATAATTACTTCCTGGCTGTTCATTTCCCTTCCAATCAGCTGACAATTATCGACTATAACAGAGTGGTGAAAGACCTGAATGGTTTAACTGGCCCTGATTTTATAGAAAAGCTCAGAGAGGCTTTTGAGATTGAAGAGAAAGGGGAAGAAATTTATAAGCCAGAACAATTACATGACTTCAGTATGTATCTTGATGGTAAATGGTACTCACTGAAGGCTAAAACAGGCACTTATGACGATAATGATCCTATAGGCATTCTTGATGTGACTGTTTTAAGCAAACAAATTCTGGAAAAAGTGCTTGACATTCAGGATCTGAGAACCTCAAAAAGAATTGATTTTGTTGGGGGTATACGTGGATTAGGAGAACTTAAAAGAAGAGTAGACAGTGGTGAAATGGCTGTTGCTTTTGCACTTTACCCTGTTTCTTTACAGCAGCTTATTGATATTGCTGATTCCGGTAATATTATGCCTCCTAAAACAACCTGGTTTGAGCCCAAACTCAGAAGCGGATTAGTTGTTCATTTACTTGACTAATCAATCACAGCAAATATGGACATAGCAGAACAAATTCTAAAAGCACTTACCGATGCCGGCAAACCTATGAAAGCAGGTGAAATTGCTGAATCAACCGGCATTGATAAGAAAGAGGTGGACAATGCTATCAAAAAACTAAAAAAAGAAGATAAGTTGAGTTCGCCTAAAGTATGTTACTACGAACCAAAGAAATAAAAAGCGGGGCAATAGCCCCGCTTTTTATTTCTGATGCTTTGTTTCAAGGTATCTTGATAAGATATTCATCAAAATATTAAATTTAGCTGGTTTGGCAATATAATCATCACAGCCTGCCTGGAAACATAACTTTTCCTCATTTGCAGTCAACCTGTTAGAATGTGCAATAACCGGCATTTTCGGCGATAATTTCTTGATTTCACGTGCAATTTCATACCCATTCATTTTGGGAATATTGACATCAAGAATTACCAAATCAACCTGTCCATTCTCTTTGCAGATATTAAGTCCTGTGACACCATCTTTGGCTCTTAATAAGTTTATACCCGTTCTGGAGAGCGCTGTATAAATATAATTAAAGTGTGAATCAATGTCCTCAATGATCAACATGGTTTTTGAGCTCCAGTCAAAAAGTAACGGAAAATCAGCGTGATTTTTCTGCTTCGGTGATAAATAATTCGGCTCAACAGGTTTATATGGAACAGTAAAATAAAATATTGAACCTTCGCCTAAAACTGATTCAACCCAGATTGAACCACCCAGAAGTTCAATTATATTCTGGGAAATAGCAAGCCCGAGACCGGTACCACCGCGGTGTCTGATGCCCGAATCAATGACCTGCCTGAATCTGGTGAATATAACTTTTTGGTCAGCTTCAGAAATACCAATCCCAGTATCCTTAACATAAAACAATAAATTGCCTCCATCAAGTTTGTAACCATATCTGATGGCTCCTTTTACTGTAAATTTAATTGCATTGCCCAAAAGATTGGAATACACCTGTCGTAATCTGAACGGATCGGTATACACCAATTCTGAAATATCGTGTTGTTCAACTTCAGCAATCAACTTGACATCGGTTTTAAGCTTACGATTAAGTTGATCGGAAAATGACACAAAGAGTTCATTAACCAACTCCTTCAGGTTGCAAGGCTCAATTGAAATGTTTAATTGCCCGGCTTCAATTTTTGAAATATCAATAATGTCATCAATTAGGTTTAATAATGCTTCCCCTGAATTGTTGATATGTTGAATGTATTCCGTTTTTTCTTCAGCCGATAAACTATCTTCAGAAAGAAGTGATGAAAATCCGATAATAGAATTCATTGGAGTGCGGATTTCATGACTCATATTTGCCAGAAATGCGGTTTTTAGCCTGTCAGATTCTTCCGCTTTTTCCTTGGCTGCTTTAAATTGCATTTGAATTTCTTCCTTTTCGGTAATATCGCGGCTAATAGCCATAATGCCCAAAACCTGACCTTTATTATCAGTATAAATTACTTTTACAGTATCAAGCAGTCGCCTCGAACCATCTGAAAAAACGTTCCATTCTTCATTTCTAATGGGGATATGATCTTCTAAAATCTTTAAATCTGATTTCAAATAACGTTCTGCAGAATCTTTTTGAAAAAAGTCAAAATCTGTTTTACCAATAATATCAGTCTCTTTCATTCCGATATAACTGGCAAAGGCTTTATTGCACCCAACATATTTACTGTTAGTGTCTTTAAAGAAAATAAAATCAGGAATTGAATCTATGAGAGAACGTAACAATGCCTGTTCTTTTTCAAGTGCAATTCTTGCTGCATCCCGTTCAAGAATCGTACTGTTGACAGATTCTGACAATTCGCGAAATTCCTTAAATGAAACCATCTCTTTTTCAATCAGTATTGATTCAAGACTGGCTTTTCGAAAGTTTGCGGTAAACCGGCTGAACTCAAGCAATAATCTTCCTGACACTAACCGGGCAAATATGTAAAATAAGAGCAGGAACAACACCAATAAAACCACCAGCCGGATAGCCCATGAGAATATTTTAGCTTTTAGGTCATTCTGTTTTAAAAGGATATCATTTTCAATGTCATTCTTATAATAGCCAGCTCCTACAATCCAGTTCCACTCCTTAAAGTATTTAACATAAGAGACTTTAGGCTCAAAATCATTGGAAGCCAGTTTTATAAATTTGTATTCATAAAAACCGTCATTTTCATCAAGGGCTATTCTGCGGCAATTCTGAAATATATCTATCCAGTTTTTATCACCGCTTTGCAATATATCCACAGGCTTTGCAGGACGATCTCCGTTAGATAACAATGCCTTACCATCAAGCGTATTGATAAAAATGTAACCAGCATTTCCATATCTTAAATGAGAGAGCCATTCAAGCAAATCCTCTTTTAAGTCGTCCTCAAAATCTTTCAGGTAGTCTTTTGAGCCAAAATACCAGTTTAGAGGAGCAAATTTTCTGACATAAGTAAATTTATATACAACAGAATCCTGTATGTTTTCATTAATAGGGGCTCTGTATGTCAAAAATCCCCTGTCCACCTGTTTTAAAAATTCAATTTCATTTCTTACCAGATAATTACCTAAACTATCCCTGAAATTGATACTGTTGCGGTTTTCAAATTTGTGGCTTCTCGGCAGCAACACAGAATACCCATCGCACGTATAAATAAAGATATCAGCCCTGCCCTGGTTAAATCTGATAGGGCGGAGTGCATCTTTCACCATCTTAGCTATTTCGCTGTTCGATTTGATAGATTTATTCTCGGTATAGATATTATTTGCTATTTCATATGCTTCATCAACCCTTTGTTTGATGCTTCGCTTAATATTTTCCTGTGAAAGTGATCTGTTATACTCAATGTACTTAATCGCTCTTTCAACCTCACTTTTAATCAGGAGTTTTTGTGTTTCATTAAAAGAGCTTCTCAAATTATCAGATTCAGCCTTAAATTGTTTCATCTCGGAATATGCCAGATAAAAGCTGACGGACAATACAACCAGCGATGCTATGGCCATAAAGCTCACCGAAAGCACCGTAATAAGGCTTTGATTTCTGATGTAATTAATAATTCTGCTATATAATTTCAAAATATGTCGAATGTCTGAGAAATTAATAACTCCAGTAGATGAACCTGATAAAATTCTTAAGAGAGCTGTTAATGAATCAAATGCAGTTACATAAATAAAGATGATTTCAGAACACCACAAATGATAATTTGCCAACCTAATTCATTGTTTTCAAATGATTAAATCAAACAAGTAAAAAATTCAAAAAAGCAGTTCTCACCAAGTCATTCTGATTCATTAGCAAATCTAATGAATAATGGCGAATATCAGCAAAAGTAACTATAGAAAAACATAAAAAATCAGGGAATTTATAAGTCCATGTACTCCTGAAAAACAGCCTGCAGATAAGATTTTCCTTCTCTTATAATTGAATCTTGAAATGCAGGCGGAATTGAATTTTCGTTATAGTGTTTTACCCGGGCATCCCATACAAAATGTCCGGCCGGGCGCACCCAACCCAATCCTTCTTCAAATGAATAATAGGCAAATTCAGGTGAATACGGGTTAAAAAGGTTGCGGCTCCAGTGAAATTCATCAGCGCTTATATTAAGTTGATGCAATAAAGTGGATGCGAGGTCTGGTTGATTTGACAGCCTTTTGATTTTCATCCCCTTAAATTCATCTTTAATCACATCACCAAAAAGCAAGAGAGGTATCCGGTGATATAAAGGTGTGGTAAATGGCCAGTTGCGGTAAGAGTTATGGCTATGGTCAGCGACAAAAATAAAGAGTGTGTTTTTAAACCAGGGTTGCTTTCGGGCATTCGAAATAAACTGCCCCAACGAACGATCGGTATAGTAAGCGGAATTAATGTATTTTCTTTCATTATCGCCCCAATGCAGCACTTCTTCCATAGGTTGATCATACGGAGAATGCGAACTCAGTGTAAAAAGTGCTGAGAAAAAAGGTTCCTTTTCTTTGTTTAAATCATTGAGCTGTCGCGCCAGGACAAATTCATCATGAACCCCCAACTTTCCTTTTTTCACATCATTTCCAAAGTCTGCACCTTCCGTTATTCTTTTAAATCCATTGTGCAGGATAAATCCTTTGATATTTCCATAAATGAGTTGTCCGCCAAAATAAAACGAAGTAGCATAACCTTCATTGATTAGCTTGTTTGTCAGGGTGGGCAATTTGGCAAATTTATCGGGCTGAACTGTAATAGAAGAAATTGGATGAGCAGGGAAACCACCAAAAATGCTCGACATTGCTTGTTCACTTCTGGGGCCTGTAGCATAAAGATTGGTAAATAAAATACCTTCGTTTTCAAGTTTATGAAATTCGGGTGTGATGCCAGGTTCACCTCCCAGGGATTCAATCAAATCGGCCGACCAGCTTTCCATTATAATCAACACAATATTGGGACGCTCAGTATTCAATACCCTGATGGTAGTATCGACCGGGGTTTTAAAAATTTCATTGATTGTTTCTTTAACTTCGCCATCGGGATAAGATGCAAATGGATTTTTGCCGAAGTTTTTATAGTTTTCGATGATGTTGATAAACAGATTAAACCCTGAGTTGACCGATGCCAGATTGAGAATATTATGGTGCGAATAATACGATTCACTTTGGTTGATGGGAATTTGCTGAACACCTCCGCGAGCACCAATAAACAGGACTATGGGTGTGATAACTGCAAAAACAGCCGAGAAGAGATAATTTCTCTTTACCTGAACAATATCTTTATAGAACCACTTTTTGAAAATCAAAAGACTGATCATAAAAAAAACAGCAAAAGCTCCCAATAAAGAGAAAAAACTGGCAGTGGAAATAGTGTCATAGATTTCAGCCGGATGGCTCAGATATGTAAATGCTTTAAATGGAAGTTTCGTTTTCCATTCAGGATATATGCCCAGTTCTACAACAGTTAATAAACTAAAAAGAAAGAGACCAATATAGGTATAAACCTTCAATACTTTATTGAGCCAGGCTGGACTATAAACAGATTGAACTAAAAACAATACAAAAGGTATCATCATAAAATAACAAGCTGTTGCAAAATCGAGATGAAGTGCATACAGGTACGATGCCATTATCTCGGAAAATGCAATACCTTCAACTTTCAGCAGATTCACATTGGCAACCAGAAACAGGGTTCTGGCAATTGCAAAATATAACATCCAGAAAATAAACATTTTCAGAAAAGCCAACAGTATTTTTTTCATAGTTTAAGAGTTCAAAGTCAGACAACCTGAATTAGAGTGTGCAAAATTACAATACTTTATCAAGCATTTTAATAATGAATTAATTTACGCGTTATTGCACCGGCCGGTGAATCATACCAAATATCATTACTTTTGCAATTACTTTGTACAAACAGTTCATTCATGCAATGGTTAATTAAATCCCTTACAAATCATCCATATTACATTTGGATATTGGTTTTGCTTTTATTGATTCCTGCCCTTTTTATCAATATCGGATTAATGCCTTTACTTTCTGATGAACCCACCAGAGCCATAGTAACGCTTGAAATGATGGTGAAGGGCAACTACATTACACCTACAATTAACGGTGAATTTTACTACAATAAACCTCCTTTATTTAACTGGATACTTGCCGGTTTTGCCTATTTAACAGGAAATTTGAATGAGGTGATTTTCAGACTTCCCACTGTGATTTCATTATTGTTGTTTGCTTTAGCCATATTTCTGATTGGGAAAAAAGAAATTGGAAAAACCAATGCAGCCATTGCCGGATTGATGTTTGTTACCTCTTCAAGGATACTTTTTTGGGATTCATTTCAAGGGTTGATAGATATAACTTACTCTTTGGTAACTTTCTGTTCTTTTGCAGCCTTGTATGTATTCTCGGAAAAGCGCAAATTTCTGCTCTTGTTTGCTGTTTCTTATTTGCTAACAGCCATCGGGTATCTGATGAAAGGACTTCCATCTCTTGCTTTTCAAGCCATAAGTGTGGTAGTGTGGTTGGGGTTTATTAAAGAAATCAGAAAGCTTTTTAGCTGGCAACACCTTGTGGGTATTGGGGTTTTTTTACTTGTAACTGGCTTGTATTATTATGCTTATCTGCAAACAAATTCATTGCAGGATGTTTTCTCTACCCTCTTTGATCAATCCAACAGAATTAAAGATAAGGAGGGAACAATATTAAGTTGGACCATTCACTTGTTCAAATTTCCTTTGGATTTAGGCTATGAGTTTGCACCATGGACTGTCTTGCTGCTTTTATTGTTCAATAAGGAAGTCAGAGGAAAGACCATGTCAGCGAAATTTTTGCAATTTTGCCTGCTCATTTTTGCATCTAACATCATCATTTACTGGATTTCGGCTGATATGAGGCCACGCTATCTTTTTATGCTGGTGCCATTGCTCTTTCTAATTGCGGCAAAGGCCTATCATGAGTCGCAAAAGGTGGAGGCCAGACTTTTCAGAATGATAGATTTGACTTTGCAAATATTTGCCTTTATTGGCTCTTTTTCAATTCTTTATTATTTATTTTGGAGCGAAACAAATCAAATGAGTGGCGTTTGGATTTATATCCCCCTCTTATTCATAGTTTCTGTTTTGTCCGCATATTTTTCATTAAAAATGAAAGATTACAGGTTGTTATTCATCTTAATTGTATTGCTTTGTGTAAGAATAAGTTTCAATCTTTTTAATCTGCCAGCCAGGTATAACTCATACCCTGACGCCACTTATCGCCAGGATGAGATCATGGCAGGGCGTCTTACCGGTGATTATGATTTATTTATTTTGGGTGATACGCCGGTAAACCATGATGCCTCATTTTACATAACACGTGAGCGCAAACAGATATTGACCCGAACATCTGAAATTAAGCAGAAACCGGCTTTTTATTTAACCGATAAAAAAAATCTGGCTAATTTTGCAGATCGTTTGGTTAACTACAAAATCTATAAGAAATTTACCATCAAACTGATGGAGACCGAACTTTACCTTATAAAATCTGAATAAATGAGCGAACCAAAATTATCCATTATCATTTGTGTATTCAATGAAGAGCAAAATATAAAACCGCTCAACAAATGGATTAATGAGTCGATACAAGATATTGATTATGAAATAGTTTATGTTGACGATGGTTCAACAGACCGCACAAGGCAGGAAATTATTTCGCTGAATGATCCCAGGGTTGTTTTGGTCGAATTTCGGAAAAATTACGGGCAAAGCTCTGCGCTTTATGCAGGCATTGAGCATGCACGTGGTGAATACCTGGTTACCATGGATGGCGATTTACAAAATGACCCGTCTGATATCCCCATGATGTTGAAAATGGCAGAAGATGAAGACTGGGATTTAGTTGCCGGAATCAGAAAAAACAGACAGGATGGCGTTTTTCTGAGGAAAATACCAAGCAAAATAGCCAATTCAATTATCCGAAACAGTACGGGAGTGCACATTAAAGATTATGGTTGTACGTTAAAGGTATTTAAAAGCGATTTAGCGAAAAATATAGGGCTTTATGGTGAATTACACCGTTTTATCCCTGTATTGGCCAGTCTTGAAGGTGCCAGGATTACGCAGGTGGATGTTAAACATCATGCACGTGAATTTGGCAAATCGAAATACGGGATTAACCGCACTTTTAAAGTTGTGAGCGACCTTTTACTGATGCTATTCTTTAAGAAATACATGCAAAAGCCCATGCATCTTTTTGGTGGTCTCGGGTTGGTATTTTTTATCATTGGCACTTTTATCAATACCTATTTTCTGTTTGAGAAAATTATGGGGCACGATATATGGGGTAAACCTATGCTACTTTTAGGAATACTTCTGCTTATTGCCGGCATTCAGCTTATTACAGTGGGTATTATGGCTGAGCTTTTAATGAGAACTTACTACGAATCGCAGAAAAAACGGCCATACAAAGTCCGGAAAGTTCATACTTTTAATTCATAGCATGCCGGGGTATCTCAAAGCCTTTCTTAAAATTGCATTATCTGTTGCAGCGCTCTATTATGTTTACACCAAAATAGACTTGCAGGAGGTTTTAAGCATTTTCAGCAGTGTACATTATGGCTGGTTGCTTGCGGCTACTGTTATGTTTGTTGTATCCAAAGTATTTTCTTCCTTTCGGTTGAATGTGTTTTTTGCCAATATAAATTCTGCCCTTACCGGTTTGAGTAATTTAAAGCTTTACCTGTTGGGCATGTATTACAATTTGTTTCTGCCCGGCGGAATTGGAGGTGATGGCTATAAAATTTACCTGCTTAACAAACTGTTCAAGGTAAAGGCGAAAAAGCTTTTCTGGGCAGTTTTGCTTGACAGGGTAAATGGCGTGCTTGCCCTTTTTGTTCTTGCAATGGTGATGGTTCCATTTATACCGATTCCAATGCTGTACAAATATTTAGCTATAAGCGCTATCCCCGTTTCAATCGCCGTTTATTATATTGTCATCAAATACTTTTTTAAGGATTTTTATTCAGGAGTAAATAAAACCAACCTGCAGTCTTTAGCAGTTCAGGTTTTTCAGATAGTGGCAGCCTGGTTTATTCTCTATGCCAATAACAATCAGGATAATACAATTTCCTACCTTTTCCTGTTTCTGATTTCATCCATTGTGGCTACCCTCCCTATTACCATCGGGGGAATTGGTTCGCGTGAAATTACTTTTCTTTTTGGTGCAGAAATCATGCATCTCGATATCCATCAGTCAATTGCGCTTAGTTTATTGTTTTATCTGATAACTGCTTTTGTTTCACTGATTGGAATTTATTATAGTCTGAATGAAAAAGCACTGAATTTGCAACTTTCAGACAATTCATTTAAAAATATGGAAAATACCTGATATGAAAAAGGTTATCATTACGGGAGCTGCCGGATTTATTGGTTCCAATCTTTCGGCCAGACTCCTTAAAGAAGGATATTTTGTAATTGGAATTGACAATTTTGACAACTTTTATAATCCTGAAATTAAACGAGCAGCGGTTAAGAAACTTAAGTTATCTGAATCTTTTAGAATTTACGAAGGAGATATACGCGACAAATCATTTATCAACCATATTTTTGAGACGGAGAAACCTGAGTTGATTATCCATTTGGCGGCCCGTGCCGGAGTGAGACCTTCTATTCAGGAACCTGGTCTTTACTATGATGTGAACGTAAATGGCACATTGGTTTTACTTGAAGCAATGAAGAGTGCCGGCATAAAAGATATGCTGTTTGCTTCCTCCTCCTCAGTTTATGGCAATAATAAAAAAGTTCCTTTCAGCGAACTGGATTCGGTTGATAATCCAATTTCTCCATATGCTGCTACAAAAAAGGCAGGCGAATTGCTTTGTTATACTTATCACCATTTGTATAACTTCAACATCTTTTGTATGCGCTTTTTTACAGTTTACGGACCCGGGCAGCGCCCCGAAATGGCCATTCAGCAATTTGGCCGCAAAATTTTAAATGGTGAGCCTGTCACACTTTTTGGAGATGGAACTACCCGCCGTGATTACACCTTTATTGATGATATAACTAGCGGTTTATCAGCTGCAGTGAAAAGGCTGAAAGGTTATGAGATTTTTAATCTTGGGAACAGTGATACCATTTCACTTCTTGATTTAGTGCATGGAATTGAAGAAACGCTGGGCAAAAAAGCCATCATCAACTGGCAGCCCATGCAGCCGGGCGATGTTGAAATAACTTATGCAGATGTTGATAAAGCCCGAAAAATGCTCGACTATAAACCCGATTACCCTGTCAAAAAAGGCCTTCTTAAAATGTTTAAAGATCAAAAAATGTGTTGATTATTCTTTATTCACGACCTGATTTTTTCCAGCTCCCACAGTTCAACCAATTCATCACTGCGCCACGACGGGTTTCGCTTGGTTTTTTGAGAAGCAGCCCTGACTTTTTTACGAGTACACATCTTTTTTCTGAATCTTCCTTCGTTGGCCAGCTCAAATTCAATGGGATGTAGTTCCTGAGTGCCGGTTATCTGGCCAATATTAGAAAACAATAATACCACTTTACCTCCCGGAACAAGATGTTGAAATGATTCAGAAAAAAAACGGGGGAAAAGATCTTCATCGTAATAAATAGCGTGATCGAGCCCTTCTGAATTACAGGAAGCTGGTATCCAGGGTGGGTTAAAAACAATCAGTTCTGAGGCTTCAGTTACTTCTGCAAAAAGATTTCCATGGATTAATTCAACCTTATCGGACAGTTGTTGCTGTTTTATAAGTTTGCGAAGCCCGATAATGGCATTGGCATTGATATCTGTTCCCCATATTTTACTCACACCATGCCGAAGCATTTGTAATGAAAGGATGCCGCTACCTATTCCAATATCATAGGCCGACTTTTTTTCTCCTTTGTATTGGGTTAGCCAGTTTTCAAAAAGTTCAAGATGTTCAAACCGTGTAGGAAAATATGTCCCATACCAGGGATGAATCTTCTCTTTCAGAACAGGAATATAAATTCCTTTTTTATACCACTGCCATGAACTATTAAGTCCCTGTACCTGTGGGAATGGCAATAAAAATTCGCTTAATCCGGGGTAAAAAATTTTCAACCAACCAATTTCGGGTGCTTTCCTCACACTCAGCTTATGATTTGCAATCTTTAACAATAACCTGTGAGATAACTCGCGATAAACCGAACGTGCACTGCGTTGTTCACTAAATGACTGTGCAGAATACTTTTGATTGACATACCTTTTTAAGGCATTCAACACTTCAAGTCCACTGCTGTAGTAATCATCAATTAAAACAAAAAATCCTTCAGCCAAAGCTTCAACTGCGCTCTGAGGAATAACCCCGCGATGATAAATATACGCTTCACTATTGATATCGATAGGAAACGGACATTCAGGCTGAATGATATTCTCACGGCTCATATTGTAATCTGATAAATCCTGCATGGCAAAAGTATAAACCTCTTTAGCGAAATGAATTCAGACAATTCTGTTGTCAGGTAAAGAAAAACAAAGCCCTGAAATCAGCACAAATATGAGGAAATAATTCGTAAAAGCCTGATTTATTCCATGCCTGAGGCAATTGCGTTAAGCATCAAGCTGTTTGTTCCTGAAAGAGCTTAACCTTTTTCGTACAGGTTTTTCATGGTCTATCAGCATTAGTCCGAACATCATAATAAGGGCGCAAATAACAATTACCTGAATAACCAGCGACTTGTTCACAATTATTATTCTGTTCACTGGCTCAATTGACAGAAAAAGTAATATAGTAATCAGACCCCGGGGAGCTACAAACAATAATGGAATTAAGGGTTGTTTCAAAATTTCCAGATGTATGGCCCTTAAAATAAAGACGATAAGGGAAATTCCACTCGACCAGAGCAGCGTCTCTGTATTCAGAATTTCAGAAGTTTCAAGAATAAAGCCGAACAAAAGAAAAAATAAAGCCCTGACCAGGAAGGCAGCCTCAGTTGTAATTTCTTTAAATTTTCTGCCCTCAATTTCCAGCTCCTCAGGCTGAATGCGGGCAATAAGTTTAAATCGTTTTAATTTATTCAGGTTGCCTATAAACAAGCCGAATGACATGATAAATACCAGGGCAGGCAAGTGATAAATTTCGGAAATTGCATAAATCAGAATTACCAATAATATGATTGGAACAAATTTGATATGATGCTCAATGCGGTGCAGCAAAATTGCAAGAGCTATTGTTGCAACAAATGAGATGAGGATTATAACCAGCAGCTGAAGTCCGAAGTTTACAAATGAAGCCAAGCCAAAGCTAACATTTAATGCAATAAAATTGAAGAAAATAACACCAGCTATATCAGAAAAACTGCTTTCGTAAATAATAAACTCTTTGAGCGATTTTGCCAAGTTACGCACACTTGGAATGGCCACGGCACTGCTTATTACACTAAAAGGAATGGCATTTATCAAACTATTTCTGAATGAATAATTTCCAATGTGATAAAACAAGTATGTCAGAATGAGTGTCAATGCAAACATGGGAAGCAAGGCGCCTAATAACGATTGCTTGATAAGTAAAACTTTTGACTTATCCAGCTCGAGCTCAAGCGAGGCTTCAAGCACAATCAGAATCAATCCGATTGTGCCAAAAACGGGCAAAATGGTGGTAAGGTCAGGAATTTTAATTTCAAAAAACACAGACATCTGGCGCAGAACCCATCCCAGAATCAGCAATAAAATTACGCTTGGAATCCTTGTTTTTGAAGCAGATAAATCAAACAGATATGCAATAAGCAAAAGCAGACAGAAAGTAATGATGATGGTTGTTGTCATTTTTTAACCCGTAAATGAACTTAAAATTCCGGACTGCTTTACTTGCCATTCTCATTGGTAAAAATACCTGCCTGAATGTAAGTTTTAATGTTGCGAAGTTAATTTAACTTCTTGTTTTCAACAAGGTTTATACAACAGTTTCATAAATGCACAACAGTATCAAACCCGATTAGTTTCAAACGTTACATTTCACAATTACAATTATAGCATTCAAAACGTAAATACCAGGTATGTTAATGCTCGTGAAGCGGAAACAGGCTGGCTTTAATTTCTTCAATTTCAAGAGGAATTGAATCGGAAAAACTGAGTAGTAATTCATTTATTCTACCTGCTTTATATTTATTTTGAAGCAAAATCCGGGCAGAAGAAATGATGGTTTCCTGCATTTTTTCTTTGGTTTGTTTGCCTTCCATATACAATGCCACTTCGTTATACCATAAAATCACAGGCATATACACTGTTTTGTCGACAATTTTATTTTCCAGTGCCAGTAAATTATAATGTTTGGCAACAGCAACCAACCGGCTGTATTTTTCGGCGCTTAGCAGTGCCTGCAGATAGGCTGTAAAGAACAGATGCCAGCGTGTTTCAAAAATTTCTTTTTTATAGGCATCAAGAAAAGTAGAGGCATAACTGACAGCATTCTTTGCCATTTTATTGTACACCAATGTTCTGGTATAAAAGCTTACAAACCCGATTTTGTTATAAAAACTGTTGGTTTTTTTTAAGTCGGGAATGGATGTATTCATCAATTTTAAAGCAACACTATACTTTCTGCTGCGCAGAAGCACACCACACAAATTGGCCAGATAAAACAAATAATCGCTGTTTTTTTGCCTGATAGACAAATACCCGAATTGCTCGGCAAGCTCAAGCTCATTCAACTTGCTGTGCATCATGGCTCTGTTTGAATAATAATTAGCCAAAAGCCTTTTCGAGTAAAAGAGAGATGTTTTAAAAAGCTCATCCAACTCGTTGTAAACGACTCGGAGGTTCTCAAACTCACGATAGTTGTAGTAAAGGAAAGTAAGTCTGACAGCGGCTCTGTATCGGGTATATCCGTCGAGATCTGAATTATTAAAAGTGGATTGCAGAAATTCGCTGAAATGTATTGGCTCGGCTTCAAGTGAAGCATGGTGCCTTATAATTTCTTCGGCAGCCTGATTCAGTTGGTTATTAATTTCAATGCTCTTGCGATAGGCTGTTTCATATTTCTGCAGAAACGCATTGGTTGGCTTATAAAACTGATTTCGTACTCTTATAAGCAAATAGTCTCTGAAATATTGAACCAGTTCGTAAAATCTCAGGAAGAAGTAGTGGGTTGGATTTATCGACTTGATGTAATTCAGAATTTCCTTTTCTTCTTCGGGCGTTATTGCATCTGTTAATACTTGTTTTTCGGTATAGGCAAGCCACTCGTAGAATTTATCAACATCAATTTTATCAAGCGATTGAACAATCCATGTTTTTAAATAAGAGTATGAACGTTTATCCAAAGAAGCATCATACTCCTTGCGTTTGGATGGGTTGTGGCAATTATGATGAAGAGTGTCAAGTATTTGCCTGTTCTGGCTCTTGTTGAATTTTTGAATACTTAAAAGGTAATCAGCTTCATGTGGGTAAAGATGATTGGCAAAATGGCTGAACGTAACAAGTTTCAACTTCATGTGTCAGATTTTGGCTTTAAATTACAACAAAAAATAATGGAGGCTCAAAGGTGAGCCCCCATTATGAATAATAAATCAACCAACAGAATTATTGAATAAATTTTTTGGTTTCTTCATTAAAAACATCAGATTTTTCGAACATCATAAAGTGTCCGCATTTAGGAACCATAACCAGCTTGCTCCCTTTAATAAGATTAGCACCGGTTTCAGCAATTTTAACCGTAAAACCCGGGTTCAGATACCGGTTTGGAATCAGCATATCGTTTTCGCCAAAGAAAATTAGCGTTGGTACGCTAATGGCTGAAATTTTATCCAATACAGGTTCATCCACCATTCCATGAACGGAACGGGCCACTGCAAGGCAATATGCATCAAAATCAGTGGCATCGCGCATAGCAATTCTGTCCTCTATCATAAACCTTGCATCAGCCGGCATTCTGAAAAAGTTGCTTGCCAGATTGGTTTCAATGGCTTCGAGACTTGTCAATCGCACCAGATTGGGGGTCATTACATCTTTAAACCAGTTGCGTTGACCGGCATGAAAAGCTTCAAAACCGGCGGGATCGACAAGAATCAGCCTTTTTACCAGCTCGGGTTTCTCAAGTGCCAAAACCATTGAGATTTGCCCGCCCATTGAATGTCCGGCTAGATTCACCGGGCCAATATTAAGTTGCTGAATAAACTCGGCAATGACTCCTGCATAAAAAGTCATGAGACCGCTATGAGGAGCTTTTGATGACTTTCCATATCCCGGCAGGTCAATGGCAATTACCCTGTAATTTTTACTGAGCTCATTTATATTTTTTTTCCAGGCAGGAAGGTAGCTTCCCAGACCATGTATCATTAATATAGTTTCAGAGCCTTTTCCTTCATCAATATAGGCCAGATTAATTCCATTGCTTAATTCGGCATACTTTACCGGATAATCGTACTTTAAATCCTTCATTGAACTGATTTTTGTTATGTTCTGATAAGGATTACAAGCAGTTAACAGCAAGAAAATAAACGGGATGAATGATTTAAGTTTCATTTTTGTATATGTTTTCATCGTGAAGTTTTACTTGAATAATCAGAACATCAACCATTTGTAAACTATAAAAAAAGTATACGGATTGACAGGTCGGGTTATTGAATTTCCGTTTATTGAAGAGCCATGAGAATCATCCTGGCTATCGAAGAAATCGCCCAGCCACAGATATGCTCCATGCATCTCAATACTCATAAATGGCCCAAGAGAATAAGAAACAGAACCATTTAATTCAGTGCCCAGGCTCCAACCGCCACCCTGGGGTTTGGCCTGACTCACTGCAAATGCAGAGCCTGCTTTCGCATTCAGTTTATGAGGGATAAAATCATGCGCAACATTCATCGTCCCTCCAATTAAGCCATAACCCATGTTTGAAATATCAGCTACAACCGGTGTAAATCGGTTGACCACATTTGCATGAGGGAACAAAAGATAACCACCGGTGCCAATAAAAATGCTTGAAGGCATTCCCCAACTGTTGCCCGTAATAACACCTTTAAACTTTTTATCGTCAATTCCATTGGGATCGCCTGATGCATAGATAAAATCAGCGGACACATAATCATTTAACGTGCGGCCATAACGATAAGCAGCTCTTATATTTGCAGCAAAACCGGCAATATCTGCAGCTTTTTCATAGGAATTGCCAACCTTTGCCTGGGCTGTTCCAAGGTTAAAATTAACAAAACTGGTTAATTGAAACGGATCGAGCCAAAAATCAGGATTACGGCTGAGAGTCAGACCTAACCAGGCTATATCTGCTTTATAATCTCGTGGCATATTAAAAACAAAAGAGCCATTATAGGCCGCCAGCGTGCTGGTAAGGCCTTCACCAAAAACTGAAACGCCTCCCTGTCCTTTGCCTCTGTCGCGCACATAATATAAAGAAGCACCTGCATTCCACTTTAAACTTAGTTTTTGCTGATAAACCAACTCGGTTAAAGTAACATCATCAACGGCTTCAGTGTTATTCTCATAAAGCAGGTAATAACCGGCCTTAACTTTTTGAAAATCTCCGTCATACCTTGCTGAAATCCCAACTGCATCAGTACCCCAGTATGCAAGTCTGTACCCGGTTGTAGTCATCTTGTCAAACATTGTGCGATACGGGTTGTACGGTGTATCATAAAGTCTTTGCAAGCCAAGATTGATAGCGAAATTCTTTGCCGGAATTAACTCCAGCTCAACATTTTGTGTTTGAATGTTTACCTGGTCGGCATTGATAGCCCCTCCTTTATTTCCACTAATTCCATATGCCTGATCGCCCCAGGTCCAATCAATTTCAAACGAAGTTCTTAAAATTGCCTTTCCATTAAACAGCTTAGGCTGATAAATAAAAAACGGGATAATACGCTGCTCGAAATAGCTTGAAGTACTGGTGTCAGATGTTGAAGATGAATTTGGTCCAAAAAGACGGCCTACCAGCTGTCCATTAAACAAACTGGCTTTAGGGTACATGTTGGAATTTACGCCCTGTGTGATAAAAAATGCCAGAAACTGAAACTCCTTGTTTGCTTTAGCATTATAGGGCATGTCGTTGCTGAACAAATTGAATTTGTTGGCATCCGACACCGGCTTTTCACCCGTTATCTGAGCCGGCAATTGCTGCACGAGAGCCAATAGAACAACCAAAAAAACTTTCGTAATTTTATTCATGTAGCAAGTATTAAGATGTTAAAAAAAAGGCAAAGCCGGGTCAATTCATTAACTTCGGCTTTGCCTTAATTTAATTTTTTGTATTTAAATTTCCACTTTAAAGCAAAGCAGATAACTTATTGAACGCGAACAAATTTCTGAATATTTAATTCGCCAAGTGTTCCGCCATTTGAGCTTCCAAAGCCCAAAGCAGGAGTTGGAGGTACATTTTGGGTGCCAGAAGTTTGAACAACCTCATACCAGAGTACTTCAGGGCCGGTTTTAATTTCAAAAATACCAGAAGCGGTTGCAGTGTAAGGCAACTCCTGGCTGCAGGTGATAGTCCAGATATTACCAAACGTTGATTTTACAATTTCATAGGTTCCGGTAAATACCAAATCAGGTGTAGTAGTTGCATTGCCAATGTTGAACTGGTTCACAACGTAAGTAAAATCAGCCTTAAATTCAGCTTCTACCTTAAGTACATTGAAATAGGTTACGAGCAGCGGAGCAACATTGCTACCTTCCGAAACCCAGCTTCCCATGATTCCCAAATCCTGAGCAGCTGCATTACTTTCTATCATTTCAGCGGCTTCCATTGCTTTTCCTTCGTTATCATAAATAGAAGTAGCAGAAGCTGGTTTTACGGTAAACTTTTCAGTTCCCTGTAAAATAGAGGTAATGGTCAGATTAATGGTGGCAGTAGCACTACCGGCGGTGTGAGAAACAGTATAAGTAAAGTCAACTGATGCAGGAGCTGTTACAGTTAACGATGATGCATCAAGTGCTCCGGTCATGTCAGCTTTGGCGTAAACAACTTCTGAAAAAGTCACATTTATTGTTTTGTTGTCAGATGAAAGTTCGGCTGATTTAATTTTGGGTGCCTGATTCTCATCTTTACTGCATGAAGAAAATCCTAAAACTGCAGCAAATGCAATGGATAAGAATAAAATTGCTTTGTTTTTCATGTTGATTGATTTTTAAGGTTGTTTATTAGTGGGTTAAAGGTATTCTTTTGAATTGTAAGTTACGAATTTTTGAAACATTTTATAGGGTTGACTTAAAAGGCAAATTGATTTAATGCATCATTTATAGTTCAGATATACAGAACTATACAATGTTTACAAAACTATCAGACCTTACATCTCCCCCATTGAATTACATTGGCACCCCAGGCATAGCCAATACCCGCAGCTATCATGGAAATCACACTACCTTCCTTTAGTTTACCCATTTGTTGTGCAAGATGAAGGGAAAGAATCTGATCTATTTGCCCCAGGTGGCCGTAATTTTCAAGATAAATCGTTTGTTCTGGTTTAATCCCCAGTTGCTCTACTAACCCAAAATACAAGGAACGTTTGAAATGTAAAGCAGCAAGATAATCCAGGTCAGCTATTTTTAAACCTGATTTAGCGAAGGCTTGATGTATACAGGTCATCCAGTTTTGCATGGAAACCTCATTTAATCTAGCTTTCATATGTTGCTCATCAAAAACCCGCAAAGAGCAATAAGCTTCCGAAATATTTTCGCAGGTAATCGGCTTCTCAGTGCCTCCAAATTCAACACCGGCATCACGGGCCATAGAACCATCAGTCACAATGTGAGTCCCTAATAAGGCATTTTTGCCCAAATTTTTCTGCAGCAAAATAGCTCCTGCACCTGCAGCGAGGTTAAACATAAAAGAGACAGAGCTATCGGTGTAGTCAATAAAATCGCCATTACGATATCCTCCTGCAATAAGCACAGTGTTGATATCATCATCGGCAAACATCATGTCTTTGGCAATTTTCAGAGCAGCAACTGAAGTGCAGCAACGTTGCTGTAGATCAATAGCCCATGCATTTACTGCACCAATGCGTTCCTGAATATAGATACCGGTGGTTGTCAGCGGAAACTCTTTCCATTCTTCACCAATGGAGAGGATAAGGTCAATTTTTTCAGGATGAATGCCTGTATTTTTAAGACAATCCATTGCAGCTTTAACGCCCATTTCCTGGGTTCCATCACCTATACCAGGTACAGGTTTTTCATAAATGCCCAGTTTTTGCACGATGGCTTCCTCAGTCCATTGTCCGTTGGTTTTGGCAGATATTTCGGCAGCTGACATGCGCAATGAAGGAATATATACACCAGTGCCAGCTATTCCAACGTGAAATCCCTGTTCTTTTGTGTTTGTCATAATCAGGATTAATTAATAAATAAACAGGTTACTACCAACTGCCAAGCCAGCCCCGGAAGCCATAAACAACACGCGATCGCCCCGTTTGATCCTGCCTTCTTTAACGGCATGATGAAAAGCCATTGGTACACAGCCTGAGCCGGTGTAGCCATATTTATCCATCACAGTGGTTGTTTTTGACATGGATACGCCCAACACGTTCATTACATCGTTGATTACCGAATGGTTAATTTGGGTAAAGATGAAATGATCAATTTCAGAAACTGATAATTTGTATTTGTCGAGTAGTTTTCTCACCACCATTGGCCAAAGTCTCACATTTCTATCGCCAGGCATGGGCTGCAGACTAAGGAGCCCTTGCTGGTTATTATCGAGAACATCCCGTGTAACGGGCATTTTAGTTCCTCCCGCATAAACACCTATAAAGTCAAATTGGGTTCCGTCAGTTAAAAGCTGACTGCCGATATAGCCCTGTTTTTCATTATCGGTTCTTGCTAAAACCACTGCACCTGCTCCATCGGCAAATAAAGAATAGCCAAAAGCATCGTCAGGTCTCAGATAGGCTGGCATATTGTAAACCCCGGTAACCACTGCGTAATTGATAGCGGGGTCAGTAGCCATTATCCTTACAGCATTATCAAGCGCAATGGTAAAGCTTGCACACGAAGCTGAAATATCGAAAGCTGAGGCCCAAGTTTCTTGTTTTTGTATTCGACCTTGTACCAGAATAGCGGTAGCCGGAGAGATGTACTCAGGGGTATCAGTACCCACAATAAAAAGCCCGATGTCATCGCCTGATAAACCAGCATCTGAGATGGCGTTTTGAGCAGCCTTTGTAGCAAAATCAGCCGTTGTTTCTGCTATTCCACGCAAATGAGCCATATGTCGGCTAAAAACACCAAGCTTTTCTTCGAGTTTATCTGATTTAAACTCAAGTCCGGTTATTTGCTTTAATTCTGCGTTTGAAATTTTTTCACCCGGGACATATAATCCAGTCCCTAATATTTTAACAGCAAGCATTTGTTTTTTTTTAAGTTAAATAAACCCGAGTTTTTCAGCCTGTGCAGTAAGGCTTTCTCTGAAATCAGGATGAGCAATAGAAATCAGCAATTTTGTGCGTTCCCTAACTGTACGTCCTGTTAGTCTTACACTCCCCCACTCTGTTACAACATAATCAGTATGACTTCTATGCAGGGTTACAGCGCTTCCTTCGGGCAATACAGGAACAATGGTAGAAATGGTACCGCCTCGTGCGGTTGAACGACAGGCAATAATGGATTTTCCCAGCCCATCAGTACCTTCAATAGCGCCCACAGCAGTATCGGTTTGTCCGCCGGTGCCCGAATATTGTTCTATGCCAATAGATTCGCTGGAAACCTGCCCTGTGAAGTCAACCATAATACACGTATTGATTGAAACCATGCGGCTGTTTTGTTTCATAGCACACGGGTCATTTACATATTTCCCCCTCAGAAACTCAACACTGGGGTTATTATCAAGCCATTTATAAAGTTTTTCACTTCCCATAGCAAATGTGCAGATAAACTTATCTTTATGAACAGCCTTTTTCTTGTTGGTAATAACACCGGCTTCATATAACTCCATCATGCTATCAACCATCATTTCAGTGTGGACGCCCAGGTCTTTTTTTGTGTTTAGCGATAAGGCCGCAGCGTTGGGTATTTCTCCAATCCCCAGCTGAATTGTGGAACCATCTTCAACTAAATCAGCAATGTGCCTGCCAATGCTTAAGGCAACATTATCGGGCTGTGGAGCGGGCAAAGTTGGAGGTGTTTGCGAGAACTCAACAAAGTAGCTAATTTCACTGACATGAATATGGGTATCACCGAGCGTGCGGGGAAGTTGATCATTGACCTCAAGTACAGTTATTTCAGCGGCCTCAATAATATCCTTTTCATAGGTAATTCCCAATGACAGTGACACGTAGCCCCGCTCATCGGGAGGTGTACAGGTGCCGAAAAACATATGAGGTTTGCGCACTTTCAGCCGATCAGTTGCTGACCGGTGAAGCATATTGGGCACATAGGTAACTGTGCCTGTTTTAGCTTTGAGCGCCTGCCGTGAACCCGGGGCATGAAACCAACTGCAAAGTTCAAAATGCCCTTTCATTTCAGGTTTCATATAAAAATCATACGGTTTCAATGTAAGCACCGAAAATACCTTTACATCAGTCACACCACGCTCCCTGGCCAGATGAAATTTTGACATACAGCCTTGTGGCTCTGATGCACACTGAGCTACAATAATATCTGTGTCACTTTTGATAAAACTTATTGCTTGTTCAATGCTGATAAGCTTTTCCTTGTATATTTTCTCGTTCGTTTTCATCAGGTTTACAGAATTTAGTTTTTAGCAGAAGCTGTAGTTTTGCTTTTCGTTAATAAATACACCAAAAGGCCTGCTATAACAGACAAAGTTATAGCGCTGGCTGCTGCTATAGCTGGATTTTGGACTTTACCGGAAAAATACCTGTCGAAGAAGCCAAAGCTCATGCTTTGGGTGTTAACCATCCAGGGGAAGACATAGTACACCATAAAATAAACCACCAATGCAGTAATTGAGCCGGTTAATGCCGTGTTTCTGGAAGTATCTTTTAAAAATATCCCAAAAGCAATCGGTACAAAGGCAATGGAGAAGAAAGAATAAACACCGTTCTGTGCAAAAATAGCAACACTCAGATTGGGATGTAAAATCTGGGATCGGGCAGCTGCAAATGATGCAACAGCCATTCCCACTATCACCAATCGATTTATCAAAATAAACTTTTGATCATTATCAATATGTTTTCCAAATAATGGTTTAATAATATCTGAAGTTATAGTGGTACTTAAACTTTGAATAAGACCTTCAATGGTCGACAGTCCGGCACTCAGTAATCCCAGTATTACAATAAGACCAATTACGATGGCTATCCAGCCTTGTGAGAAAACCTGAACAACATAAGCCGGTATAATGCCGTCAACATTCAGAGATTTGCCATTTGCAGTTAATTCAGGAAAAGTTAAACGCGCATACAGCCCTGTAACGATTACCGAATAAAACAGGACTTGAATAATAACAGCCGCAACCAGGTATCTGTTTACATCACTTTCTTTTTTGAGCAACAGTGATTTTGTAATGATGTGAGGCTGACAAACAACAGCAGCTCCCACAATCATCTGGGCTAAAATAATTTCGAAGAAATCGCGAAACAAGGGGCTGCTTTCATTGGTTGAACTGACAAGCACCGGATTGATAGCAGCAAGTTTATCGAAGAATGAAAACAGTCCGTCTTTCAGATAGGGATAGCCTGATGATATAAGCACAACCGCAACAATTACCATGACCATTGCCTGGATAGTATTGGTGTAAACCATGGAATTGGCACCTCCAAACATCATATATCCAAATACAAAGATGACAACTCCCAGTAAAACGTATATCTCATTAACGTTTAGTGATTTGCTTAATACTTTAGTAATTGCGACAAGAATCAGAACAATAAAAGTAAGTAGCAAAACAGAGAGAAAGCCAATAAACAGGGCGTATCCCTTACTGTTGTATCTGGAGCCAATCCAGTTAGCCAGGGTAAGTGCCTTAACCGTACTGCCATATCTGCGAAAGCTTTTGGTAAGCAATACCAGTGATACCAGTGATGCCAAAGGAAAAAACACCCCAAATGATAATACTCCGCTGATACCATATGCGGCAATTAACCCGGGATTAATAACAAATGTAGCAGCACTTGTCATAGCTGCAGCAAGTGAAAGCCCTACAAACCAGGGCGAAAAATTAAAATTTCCAACAGCGTAGTCACTGATATTTTTGGTGCGCAGCGCTCCACGAATTACAAAAAACAGGATAGCTATCGCATAAAGTGCGATTAAAATCCATCCTCCGGTTACTTGTTGTGCTGATGCCATAGGGTTGGTTTAGGATGCTAAATTTCACGAAAATTAAATTAGCTTTTCCATAATTGATGAACTAAATTGTAATTCCTCCATCAACGCTGATAGTTGCGCCATTGATATATGCCGCTTCATCGCTTGCTAAAAACAAATAAGCAGATGCAATTTCTTCGGGAGCGCCAAGTCTGCCAAGAGGAACTTTCTCTTCCATGGATTTCAGCACGTTTTCAGGCATTTTCTTCACCATTTCAGTTGCAATAAACCCGGGTGCCACCGCATTTACTGTTATGCCTTTACGACCGAGTTCGCGAGCCAGAGTTTTGGTAATACCAATTACACCTGCTTTGGTTGCCACATAATTCGTTTGTCCGAAATTTCCATAAAGGGCAACTACCGAGGATGTATTTACAATTCGCCCAAACCCATTTTCAACCATGTGGGCACTGATGCATTTGGCACAATTAAAAACGCCGGTCAGATTAACATCTATTACCTGTTGCCATAATTCGGGAGTCATCTTTTTGATTGAAGCATCACGGGTGATACCGGCGTTGTTGATAAGAATATCAATTCTGCCAAATTGAGCAATGGCTTGCTGTGTTGCAGCATCAACCTCAGCAAACGAGGCCGTATTCACTTTGGCAAAGAATGCTTCTCCACCGTTTGCTTTTATTTCGTTTACTGTTTGCGTTCCTTTTTCTTCGTTCATATCCCAGATAATTACCCTGGCACCTTCATCCGTAAATTTAAGTGCGGCGGCACGTCCAAGTCCATCGGCTCCTCCGGTAATAACTGCAATTTTATTTTCAAGTCTTTTCATAATATGTGTTTATTTAATGTTTTCAATAATTAAAGCTGTTCCTTGTCCGCCTCCAATACAAAGTGTGGCCAAGCCCCTGTTTGCATTACGGCGTTTCATTTCATAAATCAGGGTGGTCAGGATTCTGGCACCTGATGCGCCGATGGGATGCCCTAATGCAATGGCTCCACCGTTCACATTTACTTTGAGCGGGTTTATTTTCAGGTCGCGCACAACAGCCAATGATTGCGCTGCAAAGGCTTCATTGGCTTCCACCAAATCAATGTCATCAATAGTCAGATTGGCTTTTTTCAATGCTGCCAGTGTTGCTGGCACCGGCCCATAGCCCATAATTGCAGGGTCGAGAGTTGCATTACCGTATGATAATATTCTGGCCAGCGGCTTAAGTCCAAGTTGAGCTGCTTTTTCGGCTGACATAATAATCAGCATGGCAGCCCCGTCGTTAATTCCTGAAGCATTGCCGGCTGTTACAGTCCCGTCTTTTTTAAAAGCAGGTCGTAATGCTGATAGTTTTTCAATTTTGAGACCGTGTTTAGGAAATTCATCCGTATCAAAAATAACCGGGTCGCCTTTACGCTGAGGAATACTAACAGGAACAATTTCTTCAGCAAACCGCCCGGCTTTCTGGGCTTCTTCAGTTCTGTGCTGACTTTCCAATGCGAAAGCATCCTGCTCCTCACGGCTAATATTCCAGCGTTCGGCTATATTTTCAGCAGTAATACCCATATGGTAGTTGTTAAAGGAATCGGTAAGACCGTCAAGAATCATGCTGTCCATAATCTGTCCGTGGCCCATCCGGTATCCAGTGCGTCCCTGCATCATAAGGTAAGGGGCATTTGACATGCTTTCTGTTCCTCCGGCCAGCACAACATCGGCATCGCCCAGCATAATAAACTGTGCCGCCATAGAAACCGCCCTTAAGCCCGAACCGCAAAGCTTGTTGATGGTCATGGCAGGCTTTGTATCGGGTATGCCAGCTTTAATGGCAATTTGGCGACTTACATTCTGCCCTAGTCCGGCCGAAAGAATATTTCCAATAATTGTTTCTGATATTTCATCAGGATTAATTCCTGCCCGGCGAATGGCTTCTTTGGCAGCTGTGATTCCTAATTCAGTGGCCGAAACCCCTGCCAATGCACCTCCAAAATTTCCGATTGCGGTGCGAACTGCTGATACAATTACTACTTCTTTCATGAAAACAGGTTTACTTTTTTTTCACGAAGAAACAGCATTCACCCGGCCCAAGTCCAGTTCAATTACAAGATTTCAGGGTTGACTTAAAGCAATATATTTGGTTGGATATTTGTTTATAATATTAATATACAGCGTATTAGGTGTATCAATTAAGTTGTGGACTTAATATTTTTAATTTCTATCAGAAGTTAAGGATTAAAAACAGGAATGGGCTTTCAGAAAGAACTGTAAGGGATTAGTTCATCTGAAAAGCCCATGGAAGTTATAATTCTAGCAGAATCAGTATTTAATTCCTTGTCCGGGAATCAATTCAACAAGTATGTTTCCTAGAACGAGTATTTTAAATGGGTTTGTAGCCGGAATCCATCTGCCTGAGTGGTATTGCTTACTGTCCCGTTTGCCTGAACGCTGCCATATGCAGCCATATTGTAACTCCATTCAGTCATAAGAGCAAACTTATGAATGGTAAGGGTTACACGAGGTGCAATACGGTATGTATCATTGATGTCACTTCCCCTTCCATAACGGTTAATTTCAGCCAGTTCATCCGGACTGCTGGAGAGTCCCAGGTTTTTGGAGTATCCACCGAAAACAGAATAGGTGAGCTTTCCTTTTTTTAATAAAAGTTCAGTCCATACAGAAGCTGTTTTCATATTAAAGTATTCAATTGAACCGGTAAGGGGATCAATCGATTCAACATATCCGCCCATCATCAGAAAGTTATACATGTTTTCGCCATAAAGTCCTTGAATTTTAGCAGTAAAATTTCCGGCATCTTTGCGCAAATAAACATTCCCCTGAAATGAGCTCAAGGTTTTTGTAAACTTTAACCCTTCAGTATCCTTTAAGCGTGGTTTTAAGGTTTTTTGACCAATCACAAAGCCGGCTTTCCATCCATCATTTTGGTATTCAAGATTGAGATTAACTTCTGGAACAACAGCATTTCTCATATAATCAGGAGATGCTCCGCCAGGGCCAGTACTGGAAAAGTCTCTTTGCGTGAGTGCACTTATATGGCCACTTAATTTATTCGATAATTTAAATCCAAATCTGATTTGCGGGTTTCTTGATAAAACTGCAAAGGGTGCACCTCCACCCCATCCCGAAACTTCAGGATATGAATTTAAAACAAAGAACGGATGCCAGAATTGTCCAACCAAAAGAGATGTTTTAGCCCATTCAAGTTTGATAATGGCATGCCGCAGGCGCATCATACTGATTACCGGATTGGCATTGCCCACAAAGTCCATTTCAAGTAAAGCACTTGAGCGCGCACCCAACATTTCAGGACCTGACACTTTAGCCTGAAGCCGGCTGTGAATGCTAAACATATTAAAATTGGCAATAGCATTCAAATCATCTCCGTTTGCATCGTTCGAAACCGGAGCAGGAAAAAGAAAAACATCTCCCTCACGGGCAGTTACAGCCTGTCGTGAATCAAATATTGATTCAGAGCTGACAAAACCACCCAGCGTAACAGAATAATCTTTAGCTTCTTGTGCAAAAAGTAAAGCCGGAAAAAGAGCAGCCAAAAGTGGCAAGGTTATTTTTTTCATTTTATATTTTTTAGCGTTTAGACTTTTGTGTTAATGTGAAGAGCCAATCTGAATATCGATAATTCAGATTATACTTTTGCAACTGTTGCTTTATCAACCAGGTAAAGGATTGACTTGTAAGAAATGCCACTATGTTTAGTCAGGCCAATCTCACAGGTCCGGCTGGTAGAATATCCATGAGTTGCTTCTGCAGGAGTTTGCGATTTCAAATTTCTCAACCCGTGAGAATTTAACTCAGGATGGCTAAATCCTCTGTCTCCGGCAAATCCACAGCAATTGGTATCGGGTTTAACAACTTTTTGGGCACACATTTCAGCCAGTTTCACCATCTTATCTTCAAGGCCCATTTTTTTCGCACTGCAAACGGCAAAAACGCTAACAGTTTCATTAATTGGATTGAAAGTCAGATGAGGGACCAGAAATTCAAGCACAAACTCAATGGGTTCATATAATTTTAGTGAATTCCCCATATTTTCCTTCATGGTAAAAAGGCATGGGCTCATATCACATAAGATCGGATATTTACCATGTTCACTTGCTTTTAACAGAGCAGCTTCCAGCTCGTCTGATTTGTTTTTACCCAACTCTTTAAATCCTTTGCTTGAGTATGCCATACCACAACATAAATTGGGCATATTATCAGGATAAATAATTTCGAAACCAGCCTTATTCAGAAGTTGTTTCACTTTTGTCGTAAGGGCAACTTTCTCATCATAATCTTTTGAAATACCCATTGCCTGGTTAATACAAGCGGGATAATACACAACCTTTTTAGGGTTATCACTTAAGTGTGTCGTGGTTTTAATTTTGGGTGCTCCTTTGGGGAAGAAAGGGTTCCATTGAGGTATTTTATCACCTGAAATTTTTCTGGCACCATTTGCAATAACACTCATTGCGCCTGTGCCTAAAATGGTATGAAATGCATTTACGGTGTTAAGTCCGAAGCGGGCATAACCTGTTACTTTATCCATTCGGGGAGCAAGATAAGCTGCTATCTTTTTGTCTCTGTCAGAAAGTTGATCATGCCTGAGATGTTTAACAAGTTTACCAGTATCAATTTTTACGGGGCAGCTCAATGCACAAAGTCCGTCGGTGGCACAAGTTTGAAGAGCTTTGTAATCATACTCCTGTATGAGCGAGGCCAGAATGTGAGGTTGTTCTCCGCTTTTTTCCAATCGCTTCATTTCACGATAAACTGTAATCCGCTGGCGGGGCGACATCGTAAGTTCATGTGCAACACAAGCGGGTTCACAAAACCCACACTCAGTGCACTTATCTACTAATTCGTTTGATGCAGGCATAGGTTTTAAGTTTTTCAAATGAGCTTTGGGGTCATTATTCAGGATTACTCCCGGGTTGAGCAAATTTTCCGGGTCGAAAATATGCTTAATCCTTTTCATCATGTTATAAGCTTTACTTCCCCATTCCTGTTCAACAAAAGGTGCCATATTACGGCCGGTACCATGTTCGGCTTTAAGCGAACCGTCAAATTGTCCGGTAACCATTGCAGCCAGGTCATCCATAAATTCGGCATACCGCTTCACTTCCTTGGGCTCATTAAAGTCCTGGTTAAATACCACATGAAGATTTCCCTCAAGGGCGTGGCCGAAGATAACAGCCTCATGATACTTATACTTGGCAAATAATTGCTGCAAAGCAAGTGTGGCTTCGGCCAACTGCGGAACGGGAAAAGCCACATCTTCAATAATAACAGTTGTACCAGTTTTGCGCATAGCTCCAACTGATGGAAATAAACCCTTCCGAATCTTCCACAATTTTGCATATTCAACCGGAATAGCGGTAAAAGTTATGGGAAGCTCTGCTGGTATCTCTTTTAATGCGCTAATAATTTGCGTTACCTTATCGTCAAGCAATTCTTTAGTGGCTGCGGTAGTTTCGACCAATATGGCAGAAGCTTTGGAAGAAAGGGTTTTCAGATATGCAGGGACATCAGAATCATTTTCAACTGATTTAAGCCCGGCTCTGTCAATCAGTTCAACGGCAGAAACAGGTTCGCTTTTCAATCTGGATACTGCCTGGCAGGCTTTTTCAATATTTGAAAAAATCATGAGCGAACTTGCCTTAAAAGGGTCATCAACTACCGTTTTAAACGTTACTTCTGCCAAAAAGCCGAGAGTACCTTCAGAGCCTATCATCAAATGCTGCAGAATTTCAAAAGGATCATCAAAGTCGACCAATGCATTGAGGCTATACCCCGTTGTATTTTTCATTTTGAATTTTTGCCTGATTCGTTGGCTTAATTCGCTGTCGCTCTGAATATCCCGTGCAAGTTGGGTTAAGTCTTCGAGCAGTTTGCCATGCGACATGCGGAAGGCGTGCCTGCTGTTTTCATCTGCAGTATCGAGTAAAGTACCATCGTGCAAAAGCACTTTCATACTTTCAACTGTCTGGTATGAATTTTCTGCAGTGCCACAGCACATTCCGCTGGCATTATTTGCCACAATTCCGCCAACCATAGCCGCATTAATAGATGCCGGATCAGGCCCGATTTTTCTTTGAAAAGGTTTTAAGAAGTTATTCGCATGTGCGCCAATAACTCCAGGTTCCAGCCTGATTTTGTGACCATTTTCCAGAATATGATGATTTTTCCAACCATTACCGGCAATAATTAAAACAGAATCGGAGATAGCCTGTCCGGAAAGACTGGTTCCTGCAGCCCTGAAAGTAACCGGAATGCCAGATGCACTGCAATCCTTAAGAATGCGCGATACTTCTGCAACATCTTTCGCTTTTATCACAATTTTTGGAATCAGCCGGTAAAAACTCGCATCGGTGCCAAAAGCCAGGGTGCTGAGCGGACTTGTCAACAACCTGCTTTTATCGATGTATTGCACCAGATTGTGGTAAAGTTTCTTGTAATTTTCAGGTAAGTTATTCATAATTCTTTTGTTTTTTTCAGACTAAGGTATCAAGCCTTGTAATGAACTACTTTTTACGGCGATTAAATTGCCGGACTAAAACCGATAAATATCAAAGATCCTATCAGGATGGTGATAAACAGGTAGTAAATGAATGCGGGAAATGAATTTGTACGGATAATCCGGCCTTCAGCTCCCAAACATCCCACAGTAGCAGCAACGGCCACTACGTTGTTTACACAAATCATATTTCCCACTGCAGCGCCAATACCCTGCATTGAAAGCACTAATATTTGAGGCAGGCCTAAAATTGAAGCTGTTTCGAATTGAAATGACATGAAAAGAATATTGGAAACGGTAGCCGAACCCGACATAAATGAGCCTAGCATTCCAATCATGGTAGCAAATAAAGGATAGGCTGAACCGCTAATTTTTGCAGCTGCTGAAGCCATTTCAGTTAACATACTTTCCATTCCGCTTCCATTTACACCTGAGTTAAGCATCAGCTGAACCATACCAACACCGGCAAACAAAGCTATAGCTGCACCTTTTATCTGTTTTAAAGTGAGCATCCAGGCAGTTTTGATGTCTCTGACAGGCATTTTATGCATCCAATGAGTGAGCAAGGCAACTAAAATAAAAGGAATAGTTCCTGGCAGATAAGCCCATTTTAGCACATAATTAAGTCCTTCGATACCAGCAACCTGATTGTATTTAATTTCCTGTGATAACAAGATACTTTTTAAACCAATAGACGGAATTCGGGTAAGGACCAGTATCACAGCTATGAGTAAATATGGGGCCCAGGCTTTCAGCAGCGACATTTTAGCCTGACCGGTAGTACCTGTATCACTATTTGATTTCCATATTTTAGGCCATGCACTTTCTTCCGGGAAATCCCATGAAGTTTTTGGCACAAGAAACCCTTTTTTTGCAGCAAAAATAACAATACCCAAACCGATAAAAGCACCAACGAGTGAAGGCAGCTCAGGTCCGAAGAAGATAGCAATAAGCAGATAAGGAACCATAAATGACAAACCTGCAAAAATGGCAAATGGCATTGCAGCAAATGCAGGTTTAAAAGACTTCTCTTTACCAAAATGGCGGGTTAAAATCATAATTCCAAGCAATGGAAGAAAAATTCCGGCAATAGCGTTAGGAATAGCAATCCATTTGGTAAGGGCAAGCATAAAGCTGTCGGCCCCTATTCCGGCTGGTTCTAAGTTGGCCCCTAAGGTGCTCATGGCTCCGAATATCGGAGTGCCGACTGCACCAAAAGTAACTGCTGTACTATTAAAAATAAGGGCGACTAAAGCTGCGGCTAAGGGCGGAAAACCAAGCCCCACAAGTAAAGGACCTGCCAACGCTGCTGGCGTACCAAATCCGGCAGCCCCTTCAATAAACGAACCAAACATAAACCCAATAATAATGGTTTGAATACGTCTATCCTTTGTAATGCCATTAAAGCCATTGTTAATCGTGGCCATTGCCCCCGACAGCTTGAGTGTGTTGAGAATCAGAATAGCTCCGAAAATAATGACTAAAATATCAATGGCTTTCAGAAACCCGAAAAATGTATATCCGAAAATATGAGACAAACTCATATCCCACTGAAAAAAGGCAACCAGTATAGCCACAAGAAGGGCAAATGGAAGAGCTTTTTTGGCCGGCCAGTTAAATCCGGCCATTAATGCAATTGTTAAAAGGATAGGCAAAAAGGCGAGAAAGGCGCTCATAGTTTTGGCTTTTTTTAGTTTCTACTGGCTTGCCCTAAGTCAATAGAAATGCCAAAAACAAATGATGATATCTATTTAGATAGATTCTAAATATATGTTGCACATTATGAGCTTTTTACGCTACAGGAAATTATTCAGGTTTTAAAAATGGGCATTTTAAGAAACTGATCTGTTTGGAACAGTTGTTATTCTTGTGGTGTTCCGATTGGCACAGCTGTTCCATTTGGATCAGTTAATTGATGCTTGTTTTATAGAAATCAATGACAGGCTGCTCAATTATAATTTTCTTAGCTTGCTTCTTAAAGCACTTCTCGAAATATCCAGATACTCAGCAACTTTCGTTTTATTGCCCTGAAATTTTTTCATGGCCTTTGAAACAATCTCTTTTTCGATTTCTTCGATAGGCAATCTGTTATCGGGAAGCAAAATACTGCCGGGCTCAATTACTGCTCCCATAAGATCATGGGATATGGATGGATTATTAAGCAAAAATGTAATATGATGGGCTTTCAAAATTTCATCATTATAAAGTAAAACAACACGCTCAATCGTATTTTGCAACTCTCTTACGTTTCCGGGCCAAGGGTAATTCACAAGGATTTCACGCGCATCATCAGCAATAAACCTGAAGGCTTTCATTCTTTTAATAGCGTACTTTTCAAGAAACATCTGGGCAAGCGGAACAATTTCATCCTTTCGCTCATTCAAGGGAGGAATTTTGATTTGACCCAAATTGAGCCTGTAGTATAAATCATTACGGAATTCATTTTTTTCAACCATTTGTTTCAGATCTCTGTTGGTGGCAAAAACAAAGCGCACATCAAGTTTAATTAATTTATCGCCACCCACCCGGTAAATCTCGCGTTCCTGCAATGCCCTGAGCAATTTGGGCTGAAACTCCTTCGGCATCTCCCCTATTTCATCCAAAAAAAGTGTGCCTCCCTGGGCCAATTCCATTTTCCCGACCGCACCATTTTTACGTGCTCCGGTAAAAGCGCCTTCAGCATAGCCAAATAGTTCACTTTCAAATAAATGAGGGGCGATGGTAGCACAATTTACTGGAACAAACGGACGCTCGTCGTTCTGCCCATTGCCGTGATGCAACAGTCTGGCAATAATTTCTTTTCCGGTACCGGTATCACCTTGAATTAAAACAGGAACATCTCTTTCTTTATGATATTTTTCGCACATGTTTACTATATTTTTCATGGCCGATGAAAATATACCAATAGAACCTGTTTTTGTAACTTCTCTTAGGGTTGATTGCAGTGTGAATAATTTGGCATTTTCTTCTTTCAGCAATTCATCAGAATTTTTCACCGTGTCTTTCAACTGCAAATTCTCATTTTGCAGCAGGTTAAGTTTCTGAATTCTTTCCAGTGTAATGAGCAGCTCTTCAATATTTACCGGTTTAAGCAGATAGTCTGTGGCACCTGCTCTTAAAGCATTGATAGACGATTCCATATCGCCATGACCGGTCATAATGATCACCTCGGTTGCTGCTCTTATTTTTTTTATTTCTTTTGTTAAATCAATGCCACTCATTCCAGGCATTTTCATATCGGTGACCACAACTTCAAAAGGCATTTCGCTCAGAAATTCAAGTGCATGCTCGCCCGAAACGGCCATTGTAACCTGATGCATTAATTGCTCGCTTAAAAATTGTGCAATTGCTTCACGACTAAGTTTATTGTCATCAACAACCAATATTTTCATAAAATTTCAGGTTTATTCAGTTTATAAAGAGTTAAAGTAAAGGTTACTCCACCCTCTGCATTGTTTTTAAATTCAATTTTTCCTCCAAGTTTTTCAACAAAAGTCTTCACAATGGCCAATCCCAGCCCCGTACCGCCTGATTCTTTCTGGCCGGAATAAAACGGGTCAAAAAGTGTTTCACCAATTTCATCAGGAATTCCGGGGCCGTTATCAGCAATTGAAAGCCGGATATGTCCTGCATTGTCTTTCACTTTAATGACTATTCTTTTTTCGGAGCGCTCAACATTTTTTAAAGCCTGCATTGCATTCACCAACAGGTTGATAACTATTTGTTCAATCTGAATGAATGAAGCTTTGATCATGATTTCATTTTCGGGAAGGATAAGTTTAGTTGTTATTTTTTGTTCAGAAATCTGTGTTTCGAGAAGCGAATAGGCATTGTTAATTATCTGAACCAAATCAACCTCGAGTTCCGATTCTGTCGATGAAGGTGCAATCCAGAAATTTCTCATGTGCCGGATTATCTCATCGATACGTGAGATGCCACTTTTGAGGGTCGTTAACTTGTTTTTGATGATTTCAGGAAGCTCAGTTGAATTCTGGCGCTCCCAATAAGCAATGCTGTCGACTGTAACGCGCAGTGCATTCAGCGGTTGATTTATCTCATGTGTAATGCCCGATGCCATTACCCCAATGGATGCAAGCCGCGATGATTTTTCGAGAATTTGTATGGCTTTAACGTGTTTTTTCTCTACCTCAAGATGCATATTCATTTGCATATTACGTTCCCAGGCGTTGGCAATGAGCTGCACAAGAGTGGTCAGTTCATTTATTTCACTTTCATCCCATTTATAAGTATAAGCCTGCGAAAACCCAGCCATTCCGATTAGCTTTGTTCCAACCCTGATAGGAAAAATTGCAATTGCACCAATCTCACGCTGTTGATAAAATGTTTGCTCTTCAGGAGTCAGGTTAGACAGGTTCTCAGAAATAAAAAAGTCAGATTTTTTGAGCTCCTCAATTATTCTATTCAACTTGCTGTACTCCTGTTTTTTAAGTTCGAGTATTCCTTTCCCTTCAATAGAAAGTTTGCTTCCAATAATGTTTTTAATAGCCCCCCGAACATCAAACTTATACAAGGAAACTTTACCAATATGGTAATGATTGGTAATACGCTGCAGAATTGGATCAGTTACTTTGGTAAAGTCATTGGTTGAATTAAGAAGTACCACAACGTCAGCTATCAACTTTTGAAACTCATACCTGTCTTCAAGATGCTTTTGCTTTTGTTGAAGTGATTTTTCTGCAACAACTCTTTTGCGAATGGCATTAGATAAAATCAAAATAATTGCCAATGCTACAGAAAGAATAATGATACCAATGTTTATCAGCTTTTTGTTGGTTGAATAAAGGCTAACAGGCTTGTTTAGTATCTGCGATTCAGCCGGAAGTTTATTTAGAGATATTTTGTACTTTTTGAGTTGATTATAATCGAAAATATACTGACTAAGACTTTCAATAATGACAGGAATGCTGTCGGGCTGTTTACCCTGAAGTATTTCAATGGCCATTTGGCCGGCTTTAAACCCCTGCTCCTCACCGCTTATCATCTTACCCCCGATTACACGGCCATTCATAAAAAATTTCCAGGTAGTATAAACAGGAGCTTTTACATCTTTGGGTATCAAGTCAATATTATCGCGGTAAGATAAAAACGTCCCATCTTTGTCTTTATTGAAAGTAAGGAGTAATATCACGCTTTGATCGTCCAGGCTGCGAATTGAATCATAAAAATCACTTTTCCGCAGATTGTCCCAGTAAATAAACCGTAACCTTTGATGATAAAATGGTTCAAGTTTTTTCAGGAGATGAATATTTTCAATTGCGGTGGTTGTTTTATTGTCATTGATGATATAAAGCTTATCGCTGTTCTTATGCAAAGCCGTAATCAGGTCAATTGTAGCCTTAAAGTCGGGATCTTCTGTAATGCCGGTAATGCTTTTTTGGTTTTCAATCATGGATGGGCTGTAATTATTGATACCGCAAAAAACAACCGGAGTCTCACCAAAGTATTTTTTTCTGTTTCTCAGCACAAAATCAAGCGCATCATTGTCACTTGTTATCACCAAATCAAAAGAAGTTCCTTTTATTTTATTTCATATAATTTTTCAAGGCCTTCAAAATAGTCCTGATTCAGATTTCTTTTCCTGTCAAGATATTCAAAAAAGAGTTCCACACTTTCCTCAACAGGTTTAAAAGCTCTGTGAATGCCTTTATTCACATTATCAGTCCAGGTTAATCCTTCATTGTAAGAATGGAATACAAGCACTTTTTTTCGCTGTGCCTGAACCAATAACGGAATAAAAAATACAAGAAGTATTATCAGCTTTCCCTTCATCTGATTGAGATTCGTAAATAATAATGAAAATTATTCAGGCTGCTTTAAGATTCTATCCGAAGTGTTTTCAAAAATAGACAATATTTTGCCACAAGGCCTTCACTATCATGAACAGCCTGGGTAAAAGCGATGAGATATTTGTATTGTTGTTTATGTAAACGGCTAAAAACCAACTTACAAGCAACTGAACTCAGGCAATCATTATGCTGAGCAACAGCCTTAACTGGTACTTTTATTGAAGCTTAAGGTAATTTTCGATCAATATTACAATAGCATCAGCAACAAGAATTAAAAGAAACCCGGCCTCATTCTTTAATTTGGCTTTTCCAAGTATTCCTGTTAAAGCCACTAAAAGTGTAACAACAGCAGCCAAAACTGAATTCCCATGCCAGTGATTAAAAATCCATAGCCAGTATAAAAATATAGTGGCTGCCATCAGGCATATTATCGTTCGTTCAAAAATGGGCTTCCTTTTTACGGTTAATCCATAAATAAAAGCCAATGCTACAAAAATCAGGTAAACATAAAATCCTGAAAATCCGAAAGATTTTGGAATAAAAACAGTGATCAGAACACTTGCCGCCATTCCAGTTGTAACAATGGCCGGATATAATTTCCTGGTTACAATGGTATGGTAAATGGCCGATAAGACAGCCAGTAATAAAATTGCGTTTAAAATCATCACATAAAAATAGAGCTTATTTTCTGTATAAAGCTAAAGAATCCCTGAATTATTATAATAAATTTGCATGAGCTACTTTTTAATTATGGAAATCCTTACTGAACATATTAACAATATTATACAGCAGATACCGGCGCATGTAAGCCTCATTGCTGTAACCAAGACACGGCCTGTTGAGGTACTGAGACAGGCCTATGACATAGGTTTGCGTGACTTTGGCGAAAACAGGGTACAGGAAATGATTGACAAGCATTCTAACCTGCCCAGTGATATCAGATGGCACCAGATAGGTCATTTGCAAACCAATAAAGTGAAGTTCATAGCTCCGTTTATTCACTTGATTCACAGTGTTGAAAGCCTGAAATTACTTGAAGAAATAAATAAACAGGCGAAAAAAAACAACCGGGTTATAGATTGTTTGCTTCAGGTGTATATAGCTACAGAAGAATCAAAATTTGGCCTCGACGAAACAGAGATGGAAGATTTACTGTCGTCATCAGCATATAAAACGATGAACAACATCAGAATATGCGGGCTTATGGGTATGGCTACCTTTACTGATGATGTTTCACTTATCAGAAAGGAGTTTACTTCATTGAAAGCGATTTTTGAAACAGTTAAACAAAAGCATTTTGCTAATCTGTCATCTTTCAATCAATTGTCAATGGGAATGTCGGGCGATTATCAAATAGCCATAGAAGAAGGCAGTACGATGGTAAGAATTGGCACAGCGCTTTTCGGCGACCGTTAAGCATTTGCATTAGCCTGATATGTATTGTGCCTAACATCACCTCCATTAACTTAACATTGTTTTAACATTGGCTTAACTTACACTTAAAGATGTCGCTATAAATTTGCAACATCAAAGAAAGATAAGCCATGAAAAACACAATTAAAATATTAGCCGTTACAGCTTTTGCATTATTATTCAGCAGTTTATCATTTGCTGAAGGCCATCCAACTCATTTACCGGTTGCAACAGCAACTGTAAGTGGCACAGTTCAGGATATTAATTCCGGCGAATCGCTTGCTGGTGTTGCTGTATCAGTAGAAGGAACCGATTTGAAGGTTTACACTGATCTTGATGGTAATTTTACTATCAATAACCTTGAACCCGGAACTTACAATCTCATTCTTTCTATGATTTCATATAAAAACAGCTTAATTGAAAATGTTGAGCTGCAGGCTAATGATAAAGAAGAAATGGATATTAAACTCGACAACAAATAACCTCTGCCAGATACTTTGAAAGGAGCCATTTGAAATGGCTCCTTTTTTTGTTTCCGGCATTTTATATTTTAGTGATACATTTTCGGATGTGAAATGAGCAACCTGCGTTTTTACATCAAAAGCAACAAGGAAAGGTGCGGGCGTATTTTTATTTTAATCACCCGATCGCTATACATACCAAAGAGCAGAGGATGTTTATAATTCCGGAATGTTGCTTTAGCAGAGCAGTTCCCGTTTTTTTTCAATGACTACTGTATTTATAAATATCCCAATCGGCTCAATAAGCCAGTTAAGTAAAGCTTAGGTTTAAATTACAGAGAGAGCTAAAGTTGAGAGAAATTCTGTTGATAAAAACATAAACCGGTTGCAGCAAAATTGCAACCGGTTTATGATCTGATTTTATTAAAAACAAAGGCTGAATCGTGAGATTAACAGAACTAAAAAGCCTGGCTAAACAAGAGTTAAACTATAAACTATTCATACTCACGTTCCATAATCAGTTTGCCGGTTTCATCCCACTTTCGCCATATACCCGACCTTTTGCCAAGAATATAATGCATCTCATAAAGCAGATTACCATTGTTGTCCCAAACAAACCAGTCTCCGTTTTTTAAATCATTCTCATATCCGGCCTCGGCAGTTTTTACATTTTCTTCACTCCAGTTGTTCCACTTTCCTGTCTTCTTGCCTTCATCATATTCGCGTAATTCCTTTATGTTTCCGTTAGGGTAATACAGAATCATTTTACCGTGAACAAGGCCATTTTTGATATTTTGTTCCAGCTGGATTTTCCCATTTTCATCATACTCAATATTCTGGCCGGTAAATAGCATGCCTTTTTTATAATACCTACCGTCCTGATATTCCAGGTTTTGAGCAAATGCAAAGGCTCCAAGAGTCAGAAAAAGAATCGAAATCGCTATTTTTTTCATAATTATTTTGTGTTAAATCAATTGCCTCAGTTTTGCTGCTTCATGCAATAGCTAAAGATAATGAATATCAGTTAACCAAAATACATTCATCAGTTTTTCAAATGATTGCGGCATGACTGCTAAATAATCAGCAAATTGCCACTGATAGTTTTGATTTTGCCGATGAAGACTTACAAACTGAGAAATGAAAAGATTAAAAGAATTTATATCCCAGGCGAAGCTGAAAAGTTGTACCCTGATTCAATTTGGTAAAAAACTGGTCAGCTGTGTTATAAGATACAAACACCGATTCTTTCTTTTGATTCAGGATATTCTCAATTTTCAAACCAATCTGCATACGTTTATTCTTGCCGAATGATTTATTGGTATTCAGATTGAGGCTATGAAATTGTTTTGAATAAATATCCGGACGATCGACAATACCGACTATCTCAAGAGTTTGTCCTTGTACATTGTAATAAACTCCAGCCTCAAAACCTTTCCAGAAACCCATTTCACCGCCATTATAAGCCAAACCGGCATTGACAATAAAAGGAGCTTGTCCGGCCATATCGCGATAATTATCAATTGACTGTCCATTCCGGGCATTTTCAATTCTCGACTGATATTCAGTATTGCTCAGTTTTATTTTTGAACGGGTGAGAGTCAGATTGGCAGAAAAAGAGAAATTGCTCAATGTCTGGCTTATAATATCGAGATTTTTTCTCAATTCTAGTTCAACGCCGGCAACTTCTCCATCGCCCACATTTCGGGGTTGGAAAGCGCCCACAAGCGTGGCAAACTGCACAATTTCAATAGGTTTGCTAAACGACTTATAAAAAGCCCCCAATGAAACAGTTTCTCCTTTTTGGCCAAACAATTCCCACCTGATGTCATAATTCTGAATATTGGTGCTTTGAAGCTTTCCATCCCAATATTCAATACCTGCAAAATCATTGGCATCGCGGAATAAACCACCAATAAAAGTCCGGCCTGTAATTGGATCAAAGATTTCAGCATAAGACAACTCTTTGAATGAAGGACGGGCAATTGTTTTAGCATAAGAAACCCTGATATTCTGGTTTTTTGTAACGTTGTAAATAAGATTTACCGTCGGGAAAATATCCAGTTGGTCAATAACAACCTCGTTATCCAACACATTTGTTCCAAGTTGATCCTGGCCTGTATAGCGCTGTATGAAATTTTCACCACGCACCCCAAGTATAGCTTTCAGATGTTTAACAGGGTTCAGCTCCCATGAAACAAAGGCAGCCGTATTGGCGTTATTGGCATCAAACTGGTTAGGATTTGTAGGAATAAACGGAGCCTCATAGGTTGTCCCTTTTACAGAAGAACCTCCCATCGGCCATAAGTTCTCCGGGCTAAAAATCTCATTGGGATCACCGGTAAGTTGAACGTTGCGGATATTAATGGCAAAATTCAAGATACTATACGATCTTTCTTTATAAGTATATGCGCCACCAAACATCAATTTTGATTTATTGCCCAGAACGCTCATTTCCTTCGTTATATTCAGAATGCCCGCCAGATTTGTTTCTTCAAGGTCGCGCCAGATTCGCTCAGGGAAGCCCGATTCGGTGCTGATGGAATATGCTCCATCACGCACTTCATATCGCGTAAAACGTACATCGGGGTCTTTAATTTTAGCAAAAGTTGGTGAGAGTTTCCAATCAATTTCCCAATTGTGAATGATGTGTTTACCGTTAAAAAGGATGTTGGTGAGTGAACGCTGACTGTATTCAAGATTATGCTGAACCCCTTCAAAAACAGTACCCTGGTTAGATTTTTGATAATCAAAAACACCTGCTTTGGACTCACCATTCTGCAATTTTAGAAAGTTGATACGGATTTTTGAATGATTGGACTTTATGGCTATTCCTGCCAATCCACTCAACAGTACATTGTTAATACCAAAATCGCCACTTTGCAGTTCGCGCGTTTCCAACACGTTAATCCCGGGGTTTTCTGACATTCCATAACGACCATATTCAGCATTCTCATAGTACTCCGTATTATTCTTGTACGAAAGTGCCACATTGTAACCCCAGGTCCATTTTTTGCCTGAAATTTGATTTCCAACAGTGGCTCCGATGCTATAATCCATAAAGCTATTCTGTTTCATTGTGGCCAGGGTCGGATTGAATGATTCGAGAATCTGGCGATACCTTAAGCCCTTGTCCCCGTCAGGATTACCCACAACTTCAGAAAAGAGAGGGATATCGGTCGAAGCCGGAATATCTCTTGTTCCGTCATCAAACCCAAGAAAATCAGTTTTACCCCCTTCGTAGGTTAGATAGTTGCTGTTCAGATGCATTTGTGGGTTATAACCCAGGCTGAACGAAATGTTTCCCGTTTTCTCTTCCGGAAAATCTTTAGTTTCAATATTGATCACACCTCCGGTAAAATCAGCGGGCAAATCAGCACTGAATGATTTATGCACTACTATATTATCGATCACATTTGTTGGAAAAATATCCATCTGCAGGGTATTTCTATCAGGATCGAGCCCTGGTATATCAACACCATTGAGGATGGCTTTTGTGTACCTGTCGCCTAATCCACGAACATATACATACTTACCTCCTTCAACCGAAACGCCTGACACACGTTTCATGGATGAGGCCGCATCTGAATCTCCGATTCTTCTGAAGTTCACTGCAGAAATCCCGTCAAGCAGATTGGCAGATTTCTGCTTCATCGTAAGCATCGCGATTTCAGAGTTACGCACTACATCAGCGGTAATGGTTACTTCTGAAAGTTCAATCTTTGCTTCTTTTAATCGCAGATTGTCAAGCAGGTTTACTTCACCAGATTTAACCTGCATACCTTTGATGTTAATTGTTTCATATGAAATAAATGAAACCCTCAAAGTGTAGTTTCCGGGAGCTATACTGAGATTAAACTTTCCATCAAAGTCAGTCATGGTTCCTGTTGTAGTCCCTTCAACAAAAATGGTAACGCCTGGCAACGATTCGCCAGTTGCGTCATCATACACTGTGCCCCGTATAAAACCATTCTGGGCAACTGAAATCAACGAAAACAAAAGAAAAATAATAAATGTGGTTAATTTTTTCAACGAATTCATGTGTGTGAATTTGGGTTTTGATTCAGTAAAATAAGCTCACAGGCCAATTGACCCGTGAGCTTGGATTAAACGTGTGAGGTTAATCATTAAAAACCATTTAAAGCACCTGAAACAACCGCCCAAGACCAGGTCTGAAACTTAGTTATATCAGCACCAACGGTATTGGCTCCCATTGGAACAACTGTTACAAAAGCGTCAGAACCATCTTTAAAGAAGTCTGTAACAACTGTACCTTCTGGTAATGTAACCTGAAGATTTTGAAATACACAGATATAATCAGTAGGCATCTGGTCAAAATCCTGACCAGCCTTTATGTTGCGGAAGTAAACATTGCTCATATCAACATTTGAGTTTGGATCATTGTCAACCAAACCATCTGCGTTAGCAGCATAAACAGTCCCGTTCATTATGGTATGTTTAGCAACCATCGTGCCTTCCGGACCATCAAGTTCAAAGCATTCATCACCTGGGTTCACCACAATAAAGTTATCAAGTGTACCGCCCCATGACTGGTCTGTATCAACTGCATCGTCGCCGGCATTCCAGATAATGGCATTTTTAACATTTACTGTTCCGCCAAACCATTCAATTCCATCGTCCTGATTGGCAACAATTTCGATATTTTCAATAATTGTTCCGGAGCCAACCCCGCCCAGAGTAAGTCCATTAATTTCATTTCCTTCTCCAATATTGGCTCCTCCGTGACGGATAGAAACATAGCGGATTATACCTGAATTGTCGGTAGCATCTGTGCCGCCATAAAGTCCGTTTTGGTCTGATGGTGGAATACCTTCAATCTGTACTGAAGCAGCATCAGCTGAAATAGGTGCATTGCCAAGGATAATCAATCCGCCCCATAATCCATTCAACTCAGCGTCAAGATTTGGGCTTGCGATTTCACCGGGCATAATTTCATCGGCAACCGATGTAAAAATAATAGGAGCATTAGCTGTTCCATCAGCTATTAACTTGCCACCACGGGCAATTAACAAGGCCGTTGCATTTGCCCCTGTTCCAGCTTGTCCTTTAACAATAACACCAGGCTCAATAGTAAGTGTTACACCTGAAACAACGGCAATACGGCTCTCAAGTACATATACTTTTCCTGATTCCCAGGTTGTATTGCTGGTAATATTACCTGTAACATTAAAAACAAGTTGCTCTTCAACTACGCTGATAACTGCTGTTGCAGTAGAGGTCTGATCTTTTGAATCAGTTACAGTCAGTACCACTGAACCGGCACCGGCAGCACTTCCGGCAATGTAGTTTACAACTACGGTTCCTGAGGTTGCATTGGCAGTTCCGTCAGTTTTAATACTGGCAGTTCCGTTTGTTGCAGTAACAGCAGATGATTTAAATCCGGCCTCAGCCAAATAATTGAAAGTAAGTTCAACAACAGCATCTGTTTGAACAGTTGTAGCTGCTGGTGCTGTAGCACTAGGAACTTTAAATGATTCTTCGTCTTTTTTGCACGAACTTAAGATTGCGATAGAAGCAATCAAAGCATACGTCATAAATTTTTTCATTTCTCAATTTTTTTTGTTGATTAACGATGGCAAAGTAACCGAATCAATTTCTAAAACAGATTAAGGCACTTTTAACAATACATTAAGTTAATGTTAACCGTTATTCTTTTATAAACCAATTGGAAATGACATAAATCACACCTCTTATCTCACTATATTTCAATATTATATAAAATTACTTCCAAAAACCGGCCAAATTATTCGGCACATTTTTACTGGCCGAAGACAAAATCCCAGTATTCACCTTGCCCAGGATTAGGCGCCCTACTCTCTAATCATTTATATTTGCATTGTTGTTTCACCTGAAGACTACAAACCGGCAATAAATGAAACTTAAAAACAACCTCTTTATAACTGCCAATTCAACGGCCATATATTTGTTGTCCTACTTGTTTGTATTTTTAATTCACCAGTTCTTCACAATTATCGCCTGCAAAATCTTTAGTTTTCCGGTTGAATTAAACTATACCACTATTATTTATTGGGTTTATGAGTATGAATGGACTTTTGATTCAGTAAAAATCATATTTAGTGCCGGGCCGGTTATATGTTTTATTTTATCAATTTTCATGCTGGTAGTAGCCATTAAATTCCGTGAATATGACGGCTTATTAAAATCATTTTTCCTTTGGGGGTTTATTCATTGCATAAACTTATTTTTGGGTTCAGCATTGGCCGGTGCTTTGCTTGGAGAAGGGTTTGGTCATGTATTAATCTGGCTCTTTATGGCCGACACCGGAAAAATGATCATTACATTAATTGGATTTTTTGGACTGGCGGCTGTTGGTTTCGGGATTACCAGATTGATTTTACTTACAGCAAACAGCTATTACAACAAACAGGAACCGTCAGAGCGACCTGCTTTTCTCTTTTATTCTACCTTGCTCCCATTTATACTGGGCACTTTGATTATAGCGGCAATAAGATACCCGATGAACTATTATGAATCGCTAAGATTAGTTACGCCGGTTTTGATTATACTGCCTTCATTTCTTAACAGCAACAATTTTCCTGTAATATATTTTGATGAAAATCATAAGGTTATAAAAGCAAGCAGCAGCCTGATAGCTGCTGCTTTTATTATTCTGATAATTTACAGAGTCGCGCTTAGCTTTCCCCTGAAATTTTAGAGAAATTATTGACCAATTACCTGAAGCTTATTTTTTGAGATACCATTTCTGGTTTTAACATTAACCAGATAAAGGCCAGTTTTCAGGCTTTCGGTGGCAATGCTTGTTTTTGATGTATTCACAGAAGTTTTGTATACAACCCTTCCGGCAAAATCAAGAATTTCAATCCACTCAACAGGCTCGGCAGATTCAATATTAACTTCGCCGTTGGCTACAGGGTTGGGATATATTCTGAGGGTAGATTCCGGTTTTTCTGAAATACCTACACCGCTGTCACATTTCACGATTGCACTCCACCCGGCGCCATTGATGCTACCGTTTGATTTAAACTCAAATGTAACAGAACCACCTCCAACGCTGGAAAGAATATCATCAGGAATTTCGGAACCACAAACACTCATTAGCAGAGGGGCATTTGTATCGGGGCCATCATAAATATTGAGTACATCATTGACACAGCCTTCTGAGCTTTCGATATCAAGGCTTGTAAAACTAATACGCAATACTCTTGTATTATCAGCAGCAGTAATGGTCGTTACCGAATTTTCGCCTGCCTGATAATCTGATTCAGGACCCTTACTATCATAAAATCTGGCAAAACAGGTAGTGGGGTTTAAATTACCAATATAATAATCAGGAGTAACAGTAATATAATCCTGTTTTACGAGTTCGTTGCCACCCATTGCATTTGATACAAATAGTTTAACCTCATATTCACCGGGTTCATTGTAAGTAACAATGGGATCAGGCAGAGTAGATGTAGCAATATTCCCCCCTTCAAAAGTCCATAATCTTGAGGTTGGATTTCCGGTTGAATTATCAAAAAACTGGATGGTACCACCAGCGTGGGTAATTGTATCACTGGATGTGAATGATGCAGATGCCGCTCCGTTCCACAACTGAACATCAAGGCGTACAGTATTCTTATCAGTTACAACAACATTGTTTATGGTTTTGGGATTATAACCAGGTGCCGAGAAAGTAAGATTGTAGGTTCCGGCTTTGAGAAGTCTGTGATAATCTCCTACAGGTAAGCTGGTAAAAACCATTGAGCTATCCATATCGTGGCCAAAAATAAAGACCTGAGCTTTGAGTGGCTCTCCTGTAACGGTATCAGTTACAATGCCTCTTACACCATAATTGGATTGTTCAATGTAGTTAAGCAATGACCGGTAATTGTAATTCCAGAGACTTGGCAACTGGTTAGCCTGTAATAACTTTGTATCTGAAAGTTCAATCGTACATTCTCTGCATTGCTGAAAATAATTCATATAATCCTGTCTGCATCCAGCAGTTGTGTACCATGCATATCCGTTAGTAATTCCGTTGTTAAGATAGGTCATATAACCTGCCGGACTATTTACATGGCAGGTATCAGCGTATTCACGGCTCACCATCACCCACCAGTTATTGTCGGCAGCAAGCCGGCTCCATGTATCCCACGGGTAATTGATAACTTCGGCACCTCCGTGAAAGTTTGCCGACATTACAAAACTGTGATTTTCAGCAAAATTCATAAAACCTATGGTTTCTGGCTGCCATGCTTCACCATCAGGGTGCGGGCCATCTTCCGGATCAGGATAATTTCTGTTAAGGTCTACATAGTTTGCATTGTAACGCATTGCACCGTAAACTGAATTATTTCCCCCGGCGTATGTTCCATCGGGATTTGCCAAAGGATTAATCCATATATCAATATTGTTTACCATATTGGTCACTCTGGCATTCTGACCATAATTTGAAAGCAGGTAGTCAATAAGTCTTAAATTCAGAATATAACCGGTTGTTTCATCTCCGTGCATGGTAGATGTATATAAGAATTCAGGCTCATCTTCATCAATATTTACATTGTCAGTAATCCTAACTGCAAGTATTTTACGACCGCTGGGCAATACAGCAATTGTATGAAGTGAACAGATTGAGGGGTAGTCAGCAGCGAATTGCTCCATCATTTGCTCATATGCCGTATAGGTTGGGTATGAATCCCATTCTTGAATTTGTCTTAAATCTGACGACATAACCGGGTTGATTAATGTGCCCGGGTGTTTGAGCAGTATAAAACTCCGCTCTCCTGCATTTTGAAGTTTTACGAATTCTTTGCGGTTTGCATAAGCAAAAACAGTATCGCCTCTGACATTGTCAATGCTAATTAAATTTGTTAGTTGGCCAGCACTACTGCCCGAATGAGGAAGCGCAAAATAAATCTCACCTTTTGAGTTAAAAAGTTGATCAACATCAGCCTCTTTAATCGAAACCTGGGCAGAAACGATAAAAAACGCTAAAGAAAAAGCGAAGGTTAAAAAAGTTTTCATTTTAGATTTATGTAGTTGGTTTAAAATTAACATTCTATCCCTTTGTCTCTGAGTTCATTTATTAAACCCGCCAATTGGTTTTGAGTTGCTTTATTTACTTTCACAACAGGTAGTCTGAGGTTATTGGGAACCAGTTTCATAACATCAAGGGCAGCTTTGATACCCCCGGGGCTTCCATCAGCAAACAAAGCATTTATAAAGGGCAGCAATTGGTAATGAATTTTGCGGGCTTCTTCAAGGTTTCCTTTGAGCGAAGCATTTACCATTTTTGAAAACGATAAAGGAAAAGCATTGGCAACTACCGAAATCACTCCGTCAGCTCCAGCAGAGATAAGAGGCATGGTAAGTGCATCATCTCCTGAAATAACTTTAAATCCTTTGGGTCTGTTTCTGATAATTTCCATTATTTGGGCTATATTTCCCGAAGCCTCTTTAATGGCCATTATATTTTCAAATTCATTGGCCAGTTCAATTACTGTATCAGGCAGCATATTCACACTGGTGCGGCCAGGCACATTGTACAGTATAACAGGAACCGGACACGCACTGGCTACGTGCTTGAAATGAAGAAACAACCCTCTTTGCGTAGGTTTGTTATAATAAGGTGTTACTGAAAGAATTGCGTCAATTCCTTCCCAGTCATTGCTGCTAAGCTGGTTGATAACATCCTGGGTATTGTTACCACCAATACCCTGAACGATAGGCACTCTTTTGCCCACCACATCTTTCACAAAACTTACAAGAGCCCGCTTCTCATCTTTTGAAAGAGTTGCGGCCTCACCTGTGGTACCAAGAACAACAAGGTAATCTACCTTATTGACAATGGTGTATTCAATCAGGTTTTCGAGAGAACCAAAATCAATAGTTCCCTGCTTATGAAATGGTGTAACCAATGCAACACCTGTTCCTGTTAATTTTACTGCCATCGCTTAACTTTTATCTTTATAACTGAAAAGTTGAGATTTGAATTCTCTATTTAAATTTGAATACGCTTGTATAATGAATTAATTGCCTGATTAATTCATCACTTTCAATTTGACCGCTGGTTTCTATCATCAGGTCATATGGTAAATCATCTTCGCCTGATGAACTACCTAACTTGAATGATGCTTTTGACATTGCTGCCATGTATTTAAGAGGAAAATCATTGGCTGGACTTAAGTCGATGAGCATGTCAAATTCATGCTCAATAAATGATTTTGCAAATTTTGCCTGTGGACGGTAAAAGAAATCTAAATCTCCGGGTAAAAGAAGGTCGTAGGAAAGTTTTTGTGCATAATAAGGAGGTAATTTCCTGTAATGATACAATCCGACAACCTGCACTTTCTTTCCAACAGCGTGAAGTTCATTGACAAAACGCGTAATACGATCAAAATCAGCTTCTGATTGCATCGAAAACAAAATTCCTATCTCGCGGGCAGCCTCAAGGTTGATGGCCTTTTTAACCCGCACAGATTTTGCCACTTCTTTCTTAAGCGACCGTTGACCGAGTTTAACCCGTATGTTGGTGAAAAATTTCAATGTAGTAATATAATAGATTATAAATTAACGCATTAACAACCTTATACAGGCCCAATACGCTAACACATGAGAAACGTAAATTGGAAAGCATAAAATTATAAAACTATGGGAACTTTATGCCTTCTTTCAAAATAAATTGATCAGTGATTGATCATTTTATGCCACAAAATGTAATTTCGCCAATATACATGCGATGATAATCATGCCCGGGGTAATTCTTGGCAATTGATTCTTGCAAAAAACCATCAGGATTTATGTCTTGAAAGGCGATCTTTCTACACTCCAGCGAAATTCGGGCTTCTTCAAAAAATATGCTTCCTGAAGGTGATTTTACCGGACGAAGACCGGTTTCTTCGATTTTATTGACATCACGCCCTGAGTGGGAGCCGCAATAATGCAAAGCATCATTGTACTTTTTATCAAAAAAGCAACAGGTAAAATAATCGTTTTGCTCTACAAATTCATAAGTGTAACGCTGAGGTCTGATAAAAATAAATACAACCGGCCTATTCCACAACATTCCCAATCCTCCCCAACTGGCTGTCATGGTATTTAATTTATCGGGTGTACCGGCAGAAATCAGCATCCATTCCTTACCTATGAGATTTATTGCATTCTCATTTAATTCCAATGGGTTAATCGAAATCATCTCATTTTTCATTATTTCTTTTTTTTACTCGTTTAAGTTCCAGCAAGTTTAACGGATTACTTCCCAGTCCTGATATATTTCTTTGCGAAAAACGAAGAACCTGATCGTAAAACAACACAATTACCGGCGCATCCTGCATAACCAGACTATCCATTTCCCTGTATAGCCTTGAACGCACATCAGCATCAGTTTCTAATGAGGCTTTTTTATAAAGTTCGTCAAAAACCGGGCTGGAATATTGTGTATAATTAGGGCCTGCGGGGCTTTTGGCCGAAGTACTGAACAACGACAAATAATTCTCAGCGTCAGGATAATCAGCAATCCACGACCCCCTGAAAAATGCAACCCTCGCTTGAGCAATATTTTCACGCAAAGTAGCCGGCGGACTGACATCAATGCGCAAATCAATTCCAATCTGACTTAACTGACTCTGAATAAACTGGCATAAATCAAGATATGAAGCATTGGTTGAAAGGGTAATTGGCGGCAATCCTGCTCCCTCGGGATAACCTGCTTCGGATAATAATTTACGGGCTTCAGCCGGATTATATTGATAACCAAAATCTGAATCAAGCGCAAAGCCAGGCAAACCATAAGGAATAAAACCATGTGTTCCGGGCTGCCCTATACCATTCCGAAGATAACGAATCATTTTCTCCCGGTCAAAACCCATATTTATGGCCTTTCTTATCCGTATGTCTGTCAGTGGATTATTCCTCATTACCGGATTCTTTTCATCAAATAACACTCCCAGATACTCTGTATTAAGATAAGGCTGACTTCTCAGCTGGATTTGATGATTATACTTTGGATTCAATTTACCGGTTGAAGTCAACAGCTCATCCTTATAACTTGCATCAAGCCCCGACATAAAGTCTAAATTTCCTTTTACAAACTCAAGAAACGCTGATTGTTTATCAATTATAAATGAAACCGAAACAGCGTCAAGATAAGGCAATCTGCTTTGTTCTTCAGTTTCAAAATAACCTGGATTTTTAAGCATGACAAGTTTAACACCTTCCTTCCACATTTTAAAGTAAAAAGGGCCAGTTCCGACGGGATGCGACCGAAATTCATTTCCATAATACTCAACAGCTTCACGCGGAACAACCGAACAATATTGCATGCCTAACATTCCCAAAAATGGAGGGAAAGGCTTGTTAAGTACAATTACAACCGTTGTATCGTCAGGCGCATGAATAGCAGGTTTCCCATTTATTTTTAAAACAGGCCCCATCACCCATGCCCCGGGCGATGCAAGTTTATCATCAGCCAAACGAAACAGACTATATACCACATCCCGGGCTGTAACCTTCCGGCCTTTGCCATTTTTAAAAACTTGATTGTCATGAAAATAAACATCATCTCTTAAATAAAAGGTAAAGCTTTTTCCATCGTCCGAAATCGTCCACTTTCGGGCAATGCAAGGTTGAATGTTTAAATTACTATCGAGCTGAACAAGACTGTTATACAGTTGATTAACAGCCCAAATGTTGGCCTGATTTCTTGCAAATGCCGGATCAAGTGATGTAATTCCCGCTGATTCGTTATACCTGAATACCGTCATTGTCCCATGGTCATTCCCTTTTTTAAAACAGGAAACCAGCAATACTGGAATTAAGAGCATGAATAATCGGCGAAAGTGTTTCATAGCTTTATTTAATAAAGCAAAAATACTATTATTGGCCTGTTTTATTAAGCTTAAAGCCGAAATTAACCCTCTTTTTATAAGTTATCAAATCATTATGGGCATAATGTTATGATTAATAGTATTTTTGAATCAACTTAAAATAATGACAATGAAAATCAGAGCAATAACTTCATTCTTTCTCATGGCTGGCATGTTAACTGCTGTTGGTCAGGACTTAAACATTGAAAAAGGCAGCGCTGTTTGTGCTTTTGGCAAACAACACAGAGCTTCTGTCCAGATGATTGACAATAGATCTCCCAATTCACCACGTCATAAATTTGACGTTTTGAATTATAATCTTGATCTCGATATTTTTCATTGTTATTCAAGTCCTTATCCGAAAAATTTTACTGCTTCCAATATTGTTCGGTTTAAGGTCGACAGCGTGTTAAATTCCATTGATCTGGATGCAGATAATGGTTCACTGCAAATACAATCTGTTGGAATGGCAGGAGTATCCTTCCTTCATGAAAATGATAAACTTACAATTAACCTGAATGATACCTACGAAGCAGGAGACACTGTAGAGGTTAGCATTCATTACCAACACCTTAACGTAGTTGACAATGCGTTTTATGTAAGTAATGGTTTTGTATTTACTGACTGTGAACCTCAGGGCGCCAGAAAGTGGTTTCCTTGTTATGATCAGCCATCCGACAAAGCCAGGCTTACACTCAGAGCCAAGGTGCCACTTAACGTAAAATTAGGCTCTAACGGCAGTCTTGCCGATTCAGTTATTGTTGCTGACTCCCTTTGGTACACATGGACAAGCCGCGATCCGATTGCAACTTATCTCATGGTCATCAGTTCTCGTGTAAATTATAATCTTCAGATTGTAAACTGGCAAAATCCGGGAAATGAGAATGAAATTATTCCTTTCAGATTTTACTATAATCCAGGCGAAAACCCCACAGCCATGATCAATATGATTACCCCTTTGGCTAATTTTTATTACTCACTTTTTGGTGATCACCCTTTTGAAAAAGATGGATTTGCAACACTCAATCCTCAATTTCAATGGGGAGGCATGGAAAACCAAACGCTCACAAGCCTTTGCCCTGGTTGTTGGTATTCAAGTCTTATTGCACATGAATTTGCGCATCAGTGGTTTGGCGATATGATTACTTGCGCCACTTGGGCTGATTTGTGGCTAAACGAAGGCTTTGCAACCTATGTTGAAGCATTGTGGACAGGTGAAGTTAACGGCCAGCCAGCCTATGAAGAAGAATTGGCCGACAATGCAGCTTATTATCTGGCCACAAACCCTGGATGGCCTATTTCCGACCCTGACTGGGCAATCAACCCTCCTTCGAACAATGTGCTGTTTAATTATTCCATCACCTACATGAAAGGCTCATGCGTTCTTTATATGTATCGTTATGTGGTTGGTGATTCTTTGTTTTTCAGTAGTTTATACGATTATGCCAATGATACGCTGAATTTCAGATATCAATCAGCTACCATTCCGGATTTTATCGCTAAAATGAATGAATCTACAGGGCAGGATCTTGACTGGTTTTTCAATGAGTGGATTTACCAGCCTAACCATCCTGAATATAACAATACGTATAGTTTTAAGGAAATGGAAAATAATCAGTGGAATGTTCATTTTCAGGCCAATCAGACTCAAAGCGATGCAACTTTCTTTGCTATGCCTCTTGAAATCCGCATTCAGTTTGAAGATGCCAGTGATTCGATTGTGAAAGTAATGAATGATGTAAACCACCAGGTTTTTGTCATGCAATTTAACAAACAGCCTGTTGCGCTTACTTTTGACCCTAACAACAGGATCATTCTTAAAGAAGCGCAGACAATTGTAGGTACTCCTCAGCTATCAACCCCTCAAACTACTCTGCTTGCACCTGAACCGAACCCTGCTAAAAATAAGGTTACTGTTCATTATGAGTTACAAACAGCCTCAGATGTAACATTGCTTATAAGTGATATTAACGGGAAGCAGGTGTATAATTCGGGGAACTTTCACCGTTTTGCTGGCACCCAGCGCGAAAATATTAATACTACCGCATTCAAAAGCGGCACTTATATTGTAACTCTTATCACAAATAAGCAAAAGCTAACCGAAAAGCTGGTTATTGCCCGATAGAATAAGTTTTACCAAAAAAGCCTGTTTCAAGTTGAAACAGGCTTTTTTTTAACAACAGCTCATGACAGGTATTGGAAAAATTAATTTTGCTTTCTGCCAAGGCTTTCTACTTTTCGCAACCAGTTTGCTCTTTTCTTTTCTGAAGACAATTTGACCGGACCAAGGGTTGTAATTCTTACAGGCCTGATTCCACAAAATTCAAGAATTCCGCGTTTCATGGCATTATGTCCGGGTCTGCGGTAAACGAGCCAGTAATACCAGGGCGGAGTATCCATTGTGATGATGAGTCTGGCAGTTTTGCCAGTCAGCAATTTATCCCATAAAAGGCTACCTTTCCGGTATCTGAAAGCAAAACCCGGCAAAAAAGTTCTGTCAATAAATCCTTTCAACAGTGCCGGAAATGTTGACCACCAGTTAGGGTAAATAATTACCAGATGATCGGCCCATAGTATATCCTCCTGTGCTTTTTGCAAATCAGGTTCGAGTTGCTGATTACCGCGATATCCTTCACTAAAGTTAAGATCAAAACTAAGTTTTCTCAGAAGAATCTGCCGAATTTCTGCTCCAGACTCAGTTGCACCTTTTAAATAAGAGGTTCTCAGTAAATCTGAAAACGTATCTTTTACAGGATGGCCTATGATGATCAGTATTTTTTTCATTCAGTAAAGTTCAACACTACCGGACGGCTGCAACCGGCCAATACATCAGTTAGTAGTTAATATTTAATGGATTAGGCGCAGTTTTTGTGTCAAGTGCAATGTTTATCACTTCTATCATTTTATCCACATAATGAAAATTCAAACCCTTCAGATAAACAGGTTTAATTTCTTCAATATCCTTTTGGTTGTCTTTAGGCAGAATGATATCTTTTATTCCTGACCGTCTTGCAGCAAGAATTTTTTCCTTGATTCCTCCAACAGGAAGCACCTTTCCCCGAAGCGTTATTTCTCCGGTCATTGCCAGTTTTGACTTCACCCTGCGCTGGGTAAATGCAGATGCCAAAGCAGTAAACAAGGTAATTCCAGCTGACGGACCATCCTTAGGCGTTGCTCCTTCAGGAATATGAATATGTACATTCCACTTCTCAAATATTTCGGCATTAAGCCCCAGCAAGTGACTTTGAGATTTCAGGTATTCATAAGCCAATGTAGCTGATTCCTTCATCACATCACCAAGGTTTCCTGTGAGGCCTAAAGAACCTTTGCCATGACTGAGGCTGGTTTCAACATACAAAATCTCCCCTCCTACCGGTGTCCACGCCAAGCCAGTAACAACGCCAGTTTCATGTGGTAAAACATCTGATTCTCTTTGAAATTTAACAGGGCCCAGAATTTTACGAATGTCTTCATCAGTTACAACTACGTTATAATCATCGCCAGAAACAATCGATTTTGCCTGGTAACGAATTATCCGCGCTATCTGTTTTTCCAGTAATCTCACTCCTGATTCGCGGGTATAGCCATCAATAATGCTTTCAATTATCTTTTTGGGAAATTCAAGCTGGCCGGGTTTAACTCCATGCTCTGAGAGCTGTTTGGGAACCAAATGCCTGCGGGCAATTTCAAGCTTTTCTTCAAGCAGATATCCATTAATTTCAATTATCTCCATTCTGTCGCGCAAGGCAGGATGTATGGTACTCAAGTTATTGGCAGTAGCAATAAACATAACTTTCGACAAGTCATATTCAAGTTCGACAAAATTGTCGTAAAAAGTACTGTTTTGCTCCGGATCCAATACTTCAAGCAATGCAGCAGACGGGTCACCGTTTACATTGGCACCAATAACCTTGTCAATTTCATCTAAAACAAAAACAGGATTGGATGCTTTGGCTTTTTTTATGCTTTGCAGGATACGACCTGGCATAGCTCCGATATACGTTTTACGGTGTCCTCTGATTTCTGCCTCATCGCGCAACCCGCCAAGCGACATTCTTATATAATTTCTGTTAACAGCTTCAGCTACTGACTTGCCGAGAGACGTTTTACCAACTCCCGGAGGGCCAAACAAACATAAAATGGGTGATTTCATGTCGCCTTTAAGCTTTAGCACAGCCAGATACTCAATAATTCTGTCTTTGACAGTTTCTAATCCAAAATGATCGCGATCCAATACTTTTCGAGCTCTTTTCAGGTCAAAATTGTCGGTTGTATATTCATTCCATGGTAAATCTATCAGCACTTCCAGATAATTCAACTGCATGGAATATTCCATGGCAGAAGGGTTCATCCGCTGAAGCTTGGCGAGTTCACGCTCAAAAACCTCCACAACGTTGTCACCCCATTTCTTTTTGGATGCTTTTGATTTAAGATCTGCGATATCCTGTGTATGAGGATTATCTCCAAGTTCTTCCTGAATAGTTTTTAACTGTTGATTAAGCAGATAATCACGCTGTTGTTTATCCAGGTCTATTTTTACTTTATTCTGAATCTGGTTTTTCAGTTCAATAATCTGCAACTCCTTGGTAAGAAGCCCAAGCACAGTATTGGCCCTGTCAATCAAATCATCAATTGTAAGCAACATCTGCTTTTCTTCAAGCGAAATATTGAGATTTGATGAAATAAAATTCACAAGAAAAACCGGACTGTCAATATTTCTGATGGCAAATACAGAATCTGACGGAAGGTTTGGCGAAAGATTGATAATCTGAATGGCCAAATCTTTAATTGAAGACATCAGGGCGTTAAACTTCTTGTCTTTAACAATGGGTTTGACGGTTTCGAATGGCTTGACCTTTGCAACAAAATACGGGTCTTCCTGAACCATTTCTGTAATGCGAAATCTCTTTTTTCCCTGTATAATAGCAGTGGTTGTACCATCAGGCATTTGCAGCAGCTTAATAATATAAGCAATGGTACCAATTTCATTTAAATCGCTGAATCTCGGATCTTCAATTTCTACATCCCGCTGAGCAACAGCTCCAATGATGCGGTCGCCCTTATAAAAGTCTTTAATTAACCGAATTGATTTATCTCTTCCGACGGTAATCGGAATTACTACTCCAGGAAATAATACTGTATTACGCAAAGGAAGTATAGGAAGTGTATCAGGAACCACCTCTGCATTCATTTGCTCCTCATCTTCGGTGGTGAGCAAGGGTATAAATTCGGTTTCATTTTCTATCAGGTCTGTCAACCTGATTCCTTCATTATTCATAGTTATCGTCTTAATCCCGACAAAGTGTCAGGTTGTCATTATAGTTTACAAAAAGCTTAAACGGGCACTTGTCAAATTTCGTGCCGTTTAGTCTGTTGGCACAAAAAATCCGGCACCAGTCATGGTACCGGATCAACAACGTTACATCTAAAAAGTTTACATTCTGCGATAGTTGTGGGTAAGGTTATAAACATCTTCAATTAACTGAGCGTCAATTTCAGTAAAATCAAGATCGCGACGCTTGAACATGCCTTTGGCAACTTCAATGGCTTTTTTAGGCAAAAAAGTTGAAAATCCGCTTACACCACCCCATTTGAATGAAGAAACAAAATTCCGCTGGAATCCTGAACCAAATATATTGGTACTTACACCCACAACAGTACCTGTATTAAACATGGTATTTATGCCACATTTCGAGTGGTCACCCATTATCAATCCACAAAACTGCAGACCTGTATCAACGAATGATTCATCGGGATAACTCCACAATTTTACAGAATCGTAAGTATTCTTAAGATTTGAAGTATTGGTATCGGCGCCAAGGTTGCACCATTCGCCAATAACTGAATGGCCTAAGAACCCATCATGAGCTTTATTGGAATAGCCAAAAATTACAGAACTATTCACTTCACCACCCACTTTAGAGTGAGGCCCTATGGTTGTAGGCCCGTAAATTTTAGCACTCATTTTTATTTGAGCATTGTCGCATAATGCAAGAGGCCCCCGCAGGTTTGAACCTTCCATCACAACTGCATTGTGGCCAATATAAATGGGGCCATCCGTGGCATTGAGAGTAGATGCCAGAATTTGAGCACCTTCTTCTATAAAAATATTTTCAGCAGCAAAATAGATGCTGTTTTCAGGAAGTTTCGCTGATTTTCGACCTTCTGTAAGCAGTGCAAAATCATCAGCAATTGCCTGAGCATTTTTTGCAAAAATATCCCAGGTGTTCAATATTTCAAGAAAATCAGTTTCGGTTTCAATCTCTTCAATAGCGCCTGATTGCTTTTCAAAGTCTTTTTCATTCAGGTACATAGCAATAACGCTGTCGCCTTTTACCAACGCCTGGCCAGGAAGCAATTTACTTATTTCCTGAATTAAAGCCGGATTAGGACAAATGGCTCCATTGATAATGATATTATCTTTTTCTTTAACCAATGGATATTTGGCTGATAAATACGCTTCTGTAAGAGTGGATGTGGAGCAATGAAGATATTTCTCCCATTTCTCCCGTATGGTAAGTATGCCAAACCTGATGTCAGCAACCGGACGTATAAAAGTAAGTGGCAGTAGATTATTCCTCCTCGATTCATCAAAAAGAACGTAGTTCATATATGTAGGTGTTTTTATGAATATTTCGTTTCAATTGCTCAAAAATAACTAAAAAAGCCCTTCACAATGTAAGGGCTCTCGAAATCTTATTAACAGCAAATTGCTGAAAACTTATTGAACCTTTGAGCGGTTCTCGAAATGTTTCTGGTATTTGGTTTTGAATTTATCAACACGACCAGCTGTATCAATAAGTTTAATCTTACCGGTATAGAATGGGTGTGAAGTGTTTGAAATTTCGAGTTTAATCAGCGGATATTCCTGTCCGTCTTCCCAAACAATGGTGTCTTTAGTGGCTACGGTTGATTTTGTCATAAACACGTAGTCATTCGACATATCTTTAAAAACAACCAGTCTGTAATCTTTGGGATGAATGTCTTTTTTCATTTGTCAGTTTATTTTTTGTGGACCCCTGCTAAATAGTGCGCCGGTTAAGAAAAGCTATCTGTAACAAAACCGGTTAATTTGGGTTTGCAAAAGTAAAAACTTTTTTTTAATTAGCAAATATTCAGTCCGCTAATTTTAATCAAAATTAGTGCTTTCATATACTTTTAAAAAATTGACGCAATAATGCAGCGTTCTCAAACAAGTCTTCTGTTGCTTTTATGCCTTTATAAACAGACGTTCCGCCCGTCAAATCAGCTTTCACATTTGAAAGAGGATAACTTTTTATCCATCCGGAATGAAGTACATCTGAATTAAAATCCTGATAAACAGCATAATGTAAAACTCCTACAAACCCTAGTTGACTTTCATCGTTTGAAAACAATAAAAAACCATTATCCAGGTGTTTAATCAAATTAATTAACATTCCTGATTTACGGTATTCATAGTGATTAAAGTACCTGTTGTGAAACCCATTTCTTTTAAAAGATTCAGTTTTTTCAATTAATGAATCAAGACTGTACCCTTCCGGAATAAATATGTTCTTAATATTAAATCCTGATCTGCCAAAATACATACAAATACCTTCGGCTATAGCTGACAAGGTTTCTGAATCTTCATTTCCGGTAATAACCATTGACCGTCCTTTTGAAACAAGCTTAAGGAACGGCTGTTTCGAGAAATACTTTTCTACCGTTGGGTTTAACCGTTGATTAAAGCCAATTGCAGCATCAAAATCCCGTATTAAACCATCCTGAAATTTAAACTTCCCGGCAAAGCCAGGCACGGTTAAATCAATCAGTTTGATAACAGATTTATACAATGGAATATCACTTTCGGGCATGCTGAGCCAGCAATTATGGCCTGATAGTGCTGAGTATATCATTTCTCCAATTCCTTCAAGGGGCGCTTCCGGGTCAATGAGAAAAACGATGTTCTTGTTTTTACAATCACTGCCATCATACCCCAAAAAATCACTCAAATGGTAAATACTATGTTTAAGATGACCAAGCGCATACCAGATATGATCTTCAACAAACCAGGGATTGTAGGCTGTATACCCGGCAATCAAACTGGCAAAATCCTTAAATTCTTCCGGCATTTGCGCTTCGTAAGGCTTTGATTTACCGAACTCCTCAAACAGTGAAAGTTGGTTTGCAAAAGCCTTTAATTCTTTTAATTTCATTTCTTTTCTATTTTTCGTCAACCGGATGGTATATTTGCAGCAAAGTTAAACTTTATGCTCTGACATATACACAAACCTGAATTGCTGCGTTATATGTAACATCCAATAACCCTGATCATGCGTAAACTGATATTATTAACCTTCCTTTTGCAATGTATTCATATATCATGGGCACAACAAAATTCTCCCATAAAAACCAATAATTTACTTAAGGTGTTGCTTGACAGCACCCGAAAAGTAAAGGATGACTCTTTACGGCTGTCGCTGAACGCTGAATTTTTTAATAAATTGACCTTAACGCTTAAAAATGATTCTGCTGTGCCATTAATTCCCGATTCATTAAATATTGGAAAGGTAACTTCTGACGATGGCCATGTAACCATATATTGCTGGAATATTCAACAGAATAACGGAGACAACTATTATTCTGCAATAATCACCCGGGATAATTCCATTGTAACTCCGCTTCCTACACAAAAATCATTAGTCAGTGTTTTACATGATCGTATTTTTAAAAGCGGAGAATGGCCGTCGGGGCTTTTCTATAAGATTATCAGCAAAAAAAACAAAGGACAAACAACCTATACGCTATTAAGTTGGGACAGATTTAACCGCACAACCGCAAGAAAATCAATAGAATGGCTCTCTTTTGATTCGAATGGACAACCTGTTTTCGGAGCACCTGTTTTTAAATCAAAAGATGGAATCAGTCACAGAATTGTATATGAATATTCAGCCCAGGCTTCATTTACAATGAATTATAGCCGCCAAAAAGTTACCTTATCTGGTGTAAGGCGATCGCAACGCAATGTTGATGATAACATGATAGTAGTTGACAGATTGATTTCACTCAACGAAAATTTGCAGGGCCAGAATTGGGCTATGGTTCCTGCAGGTAATGTTTATGATGCTTTTATTTTTTTGGATGGTTTTTGGGTTTACACCGAAAATATTATTGCCCGCAATCCTGCTCAGGAAAAAAAGCCACAAACGAAGCCTAACAGGCCTCAACAAGGTTTATTTCCTTCAAAATAAAAACAGTTCAGAATAAAGCAGACATAACCAACTGTAGCTAAGCGCCTTACACTATAATTTAAAAATATACAACTGATTTTGCCAATATTGAAATCTTTATACCTTTGTTCCGATTTTCAGAGGTCAAAATAACCGAACTTTACATATTAACCGCAACAAACAAATTAACATTATCATGAAAAAGCACAATTTCAATGCAGGCCCATCCATCCTGCCTCAGGTGGCCATCGAGAACACTGCAAAAGCAGTTTTAGACCTGAATGGCATAGGCATGTCAATACTTGAAATTTCACACAGAAGCAAAGATTTCCAGGCTGTTATAGACGAAGCTGTTGCGCTTTTTAAAGAAATTCTAGGAATTCCTGAAGGCTATCAGGTACTTTTTCTTGGAGGAGGCGCCAGCTTACAGTTTTGCATGATTCCTTTCAATTTGCTTGCTAAAAAAGCAGCTTATCTGGAAACAGGCGTGTGGGCAAAAAAAGCAGTTAAAGAAGCTAAATTCTTTGGCGAAACAGCTGTTGTAGCTTCTTCAGCCGATAAAAACTATTCTTACATCCCAGCAGGTTACTCAATTCCAACTGATGCTGACTACTTCCATATTACAACCAATAACACCATTTACGGAACTGAAATCCGCACTGACATTGACAGTCCTGTTCCTTTGGTTGCCGATATGTCATCAGATATTCTTAGCAGGCCTGTTGATGTATCAAAATATGCGATGATCTATGGTGGTGCTCAAAAAAATCTGGGACCTGCCGGCGTAACTTTTGTGATTGTTCGTGAAGATATTTTAGGAAAAGCTGACCGCCCGATTCCCACCATGCTTGATTACAGAACGCATATAAAAGAGGGTTCGATGTTCAATACACCTCCATGTTTACCCATTTTCACGGTAAAGGAAACTCTGAAGTGGATCAAGAGTTTGGGTGGACTTGTTGAGCTTGAAAAAATGAACATTGAAAAAGCCGGAATTCTTTACGATGCCATTGATAACAGTAGAATGTTTGAAGGTACTGCTGCCAAAGATTCCAGATCGCTCATGAACATTTGCTTTGTTATGAAGGAACAATACAAAGACAAAGAAGATGCATTTATGGAATTTGCCAAAAGCAAAGGAATGATTGGTATTAAAGGACATCGCTCAGTTGGTGGGTACAGGGCTTCTACATATAATGCCCTGCCCAAAGAGAGTGTTGAAGCACTCGTTGCATGCATGAAAGAATTTGAAGCCCAAAACGCTTAATTATTGATTTAATATAATGAAAACCGGCCCTCAAGGACCGGTTTTTTTATTTTCACCCGTCACATCAAATACAAAATCACGCGAATCAACTTAAAGTTGAATTTGCAGATTGAGGTTTATTTTATACCTTTGAGAATTGAAGCCTTAAACGTTAAAATGCTGATAAACAAACGTGTATTCTATATCAGAAACCAGGATCCATTTCCTCCGGTTGAAGAAAGCCTGAACGACGGTTTGCTGGCAATTGGTGGAGATCTGTCTGAAGAACGGCTTATTAATGCCTATAGCAATGGAATATTTCCCTGGTATGATGAAAGGTCACCCATTATGTGGTACTCGCCCCTGGAAAGATGTTTGTTTAAGCCTGATTCCTTTAAAGTTTCGCATAGTCTTAGGCAAAAATTGCGCAACAGACAATTTACATTTACGTTTGATCATAGTTTTAAAGAAGTTATCAAATTATGTGCATCCACTAACAGAAATGGAGATAGCGGAACATGGATCACTCCTGAAATGATGGCAGCTTATACATCACTTCACCAAAGCGGATACGCTCACTCACTTGAAGTGTGGCATAATGGCCAGTTAGCCGGTGGATTATATGGAGTATCACTTGGTAAAGCGTTCTTTGGAGAATCAATGTTTCATTCAGTAACCGATGCCTCCAAGGCCGCGTTGTATTATCTTTGCAATCAACTTTTCAATGATGGATATCATTTTATTGATGCACAAATGGAAACCAGTCATTTATTAAGTCTGGGTGCTGTTGTTGTTCAAAGAAGCGCCTACCTTACTATGTTGAACGATGCTCTTAAACACCCAACCAGACAAGGAGTTTGGCTAAACAATAATAATGAGAATGATGAGTGAACTGCAAAACAAATTTATGGCAGAAGCTATTCGCCTGGCCGGGCTTAATATTGAAAATGGCAATGGTGGACCATTTGGTGCCGTTATTGTTAAGGATGGCCAGATAATAGCCCGCGGCAGCAATCATGTTACAATTTGGAATGACCCTACAGCGCATGCTGAGGTAGTTGCAATACGAGAAGCTTGTAAACAACTTGACAGCTTTCAGCTTGATGGCTGTGAAATCTATTGTTCATGTGAACCATGCCCTATGTGTTTGGGCGCAATATACTGGGCCAGGCCAGCAAAAGTATATTTTGCTGCTGGTCGTGAAGATGCAGCAAAAGCCGGCTTTGACGATAACTTTATCTATGAAGAAATCAATGTCCCGATTGAAAAACGCTCCATCCCAACCCATCAGTTTATGCGCCAGGAAGCAATTGAAATATTTAAACATTGGGTAAAATCCGATGTTAAAATCCCCTATTAATTTAATAAATCACAAATAAAACTAAGCAAAATGGCTTTTGAAGTTACCGGAAAATTAATCGAAAAGTACCCTACACAGAATGTTTCTGACAAGTTTAAAAAACGTGAATTTGTAATTGAATTCAGAGATAACCCTAACCTGAGTTTTTCGGAAATGGTAAAATTTCAGCTTACTCAGGATCGCTGTAACCTTATCGATGCATACAACATTGGACAGGAAATTAAAGTGGCATTTAACCTCAGAGGCAGAAAATGGGAAAAAGATGGCAATGTCAGCTACTTTACCAATCTTGAAGCGTGGAAAGTAGAAGGCGGTGCCGATTCAGCCGGAGCACCCGCCGCCGGGCTGCCTCAATCAGAAAACCTCCCTCCTCTTACCGAGGATTCGGAAGGTGATCTCCCCTTCTAACTTTTTTCTTAAACAAGCTAAGGATGCCGGAATAATTGAATATTCCGGCATTTGTTTTTTTTACATTCCGCATTGCTTCATGTATAAATGCCCCATAGATATATCAACCCCGGGACTTTCATCAATCAACGGTAAAGAGAATGGAAGCAAATAATCAATCAAAAGAAATTTGATTTGAATTAAATTACATCGAGGCTAAAACTAAACACACTGCCTTTTCCGGGTGTACTTTCGGCTGTAATCCTGGATTTGTGTATATTCATAAACTCCTGACAAAGAATCAATCCCAACCCTGTTCCGGTTTCATTGTTTGTTCCTGGATTCTTCAGATTACCATCTATTTTAAATAAACGGGACAACTCATCCTGTTCAAGGCCCACACCAGTATCGGCAACGCTTAAACTGGCTTTTCCATTATTACACAAACAACTAATGGTAACCGAACCTCCATTAGGAGTAAACTTTATGGCATTGCTGAGTAAATTGCGAAGCACTGTAGAAAGCATGTTCTTGTCAGCTTTAACAATAACATCTTTTGAAAAATCAGTGTAAAGTGAGATTTGCTTATTTTCAGCTGCCGATCTGACTACGTCTATTGAAAAATCAACAATTTCGGGAAGATCTACGGGCTCTGGATTAAAATCAATACGACCCGACTGCGCCCTTGACCAGGTAAGTAAATTTTCAAGCAAAGCATAAATATTCTGACTTGACTGCCTGATGATACCCAAATAAGACAACTTCTCCTGGTCAGTAATTTCATTAAACTCAGTATATGCTAAATCGGCAAAACCCAACAGAGAAGTAAACGGGTTTTTTAAATCATGCGCGATTATGGATAAGAATCTATCCTTGGTTGCAATCAATTGCTCAAGTTCGGCTTTTTGTTTTAGGATAATTTTATTGCTTTCTTCAAAGTTCTCAGCTGAACGGGCTTTTACATAATATCGTTTAAAGAAGAAACCCATAAAAACAATGACCAAAACCAATACTGTAATTAAAGCAATTCTTGATTTCTGCTCACGCTCCATATTGAGAGATTGCTCCAGATTTTCGCGCAGCAAACGTTCACTGTCAAGCTCCCTGCTTCCTGTTTCAAACTTCGATCTTACATGGCTCATTTGCAAGGCCAACTGTTCGTTGTACAAACTATCCTTGTATTTGCTGTAAGTCTCAAGGAAAATATAGGCTAATTTAGGTTGGTTTAAGCTCATTGAGACCCTGGCCAATTCACCATATGCTTCCATTATCAGAGGACGGAGTTTGACCAGTTTTGCCAACTCTATCCCTTTTTCAATCGTTCTGTATGCTTCAGCTTTACGTCCGGTTTTGAAATATACTGAACCGAGATAAACCTGTGATGTGGCCAGGTATTGTTGATTATTATTTTGTTTTGCCAGTGCAAAAGCCTTGTCTAAAAAGCTCTCGGCTTGCACAAAATCCTGCTTTGACTGAAAAATATTGCCAATGTTAATATAAACTGACATGAGCGATGTCATGTTAATGGATTGAGAGACGCCCTGCGATTGTTCATAAATTTGCCTTGTTTTACCAACATCGCCTTGCTCACTGCCTAAAACACCAAGGTTAAGATAGGAAGCTTCCATACCTTGCTGTTCTTTCATATCTTCAAATATCATCTGAGCTCTGAAATAATATTCCAGTGCCTGATCGTATTGGCGTTGCTCATTATAAATATAGCCAAGATTAATACAACAGTTGGCTATTTGCGCAAACATTCTGTTTGCCTCAAAATAATCAAGTGCAACTCTGCTGTATTGTATGGCTTCTTCAAAGTTTCGGGTTATACTGTTTACCATACCCAGATTATAGCATGCATTGGCCCATGAAACAGAATCGACAACAAGGAGGTTATGTTGAATTTCATCTTTAAGAAATTCACTTGCAGAAAAATAATCACCTGATTCAAATGAAAGCCGGGTAAGCTGCTTTAACAAAGCTGATTTTTCAGCAGGATCTGTAGCCTTTTCAAGCAAAAGCCTGAGGCTATCGACCCTTTGCTGTGTATTTGAACCTGAGAGTGGTTGATACACAGCAAAAAATCCTAAAAAAAGGATTATTCTGAAATATTTCATGCCGGTAATAAAAAAGTCTACCAAATTAATTAATTTGTAAGATTATTCAACCCTATTTCGAACGGGTGTTCATTATCAAAGTCAGGTAAGTAAAATGAACTACTGCAAAAATCCTGCACCCATCCTCTGTTGAGTCCTAATTGTAGCATTTCATCCTTTACCTGTAAATATTCTGATTCCCAAACAGCTCTGCCCAAATCCGGATCATTTGATACCCCGGGCATTGGATGATATTGTGACATTAAAGAAATGTGAGTTCGTGGAGACAATTCCCCGGCAATAAATCTTAAAACGCCTAAACTGTTTTCAACATGTCCAGGAATAACCATATGCCTTATAATTATGCCACTGATTGCCAAATCATTTTCATCTGTAACCAGTGATGTCCCCTTTTGCCTGAACATTTCTTTAAGTGCGGCTGAGGCAACCTTAACATAATTTTTTGCATCAGACCATTTTATTGCCAGGGTTTCATCTGAATATTTAAAGTCTGGCAAATAAACATCAATCATACCTTCCAATAACTGAAGTACTTCAACTTTATCGTAAGCATTTGTATTATAAATAAATACAGGGTGCCGCCCCATCTCCTTTAAAGCATTAATAATCTGAATAACCTGAGGCACCATATGAGAAGGTGAAACAAAACCAACAGCTCTGCATCCATTGTCCAGCAAGTTACATATCCTGTCCAAGGTTTCCTGCAAGCTCAATACAGGCATCTTAACAGCAGGATCATTGGTACTTATCTGACAGTTCTGACAGTAAACACATTGCAGGTTACAGCGGCTGAAAAAGACATTACACACTCCATACTCTCCTGATAAAACTGGCTCTTCACCCTGGTGCCGACATATAGAACTTATTTCGAAGCCTGTGCCTGCCTGGCAATATCCCTTTACATCAGAAAACCTGTTAGCCCTGCAATTGCGCGGGCAAATGGTGCAATCTGAAAGATTTAACCCTGAATCAAAATTTGTATGGGTTTCTGATCGTTTCATTCAGTAGTAGTGATAACAGAAATAAACTGATAAAATTATCAGTTTTATGTCTACGTCAATTGTTTATTTATATATGCAGAAAAAGTAACTCTTAACTCATCATTTTTTTTACTTTCAGAACAATATTACCAAAAACAATACCAAATAAGCTACTATTTTAAAAGAAAAAGTAACCTAATGATTTATAGATTCTTCCGTTTGAAGAAAACAAGTGCAAAATATTTTACTATCAAGAAAAACAATTTTACACATGAGAAAGTAAATTAATTCCGGGAGCAAATCTTACCCTTTGATTACAGGTACTAATAACAATAAATATTAACTTAAGACTCTTCTGAAGAACTTAACCAATTTTGAAAGCCAGAAGAATAACAAGTTAAACCACAATAAGTGCAAATATATAAATTTTATTTATGTGCATAGTTATCACAATTTATTAGAAATTTAGTTGAATGCATCCGAATTAACTCCTGACTCTGAATAAAAAATTTGAATTAATCTGTTTGGCAATTCGGATAAAACATTGATATTTGCCTCCATACTGACAACCGAAAAACAATCACAAAAGGCCTGTAAGTAAGAATATACATTTTTATACAACAGGCCTTATTTATGGCAAGCAGTTGACCTGTCAAACTCAAACAAAACTATATCATCAAAATGAAAACACTTTGCAAAGCATTCTTTATTTGCCTTCTATCAATGATTTTGCTGGTTACAAAAGGTGAATCACAAACAATACAAATACAAGGTGAACAAACAGGTATATTGCAGGCTGACACAATTTTTATAACCGGAAATGTATTGGTCCCCTTTGGTGAGTTTTTAAAAATCTTACCAGGAACCAAAGTTATAGCAACCGGCTACTTCGGTTTTTTTATTGAAGGAAGCATACAAGCATTGGGAACAGTTGACAATCCGGTATTATTTACCATTTCAGACACTTCAGGGTTTTATAATCTTTATGACAGCCGCGGAGGCTGGGACGGCTTTGATTTTACGAACATCTCTTCTGTAGCCGATTCGTCAATTTTCAAACATTCTACATTTGAATTTGGCAAGGCAACAGGTGACTCATTGTCAAAAATGGGGGGAATGTTTAACATTAGAAATTTCAATAAAATTAAATTTACAGAATGCCATTTTAATCAGAATAAGGCAGTTTTCTGGGGTGGTGCTATTTTTGGAGAGCAAGCCGACATATCCATTGAAAATTGCCTTTTCAGCAACAACTACTGCGGTACTCCCGGTCCACCTTACGGATATGGAGGAGCTGTATGTTTCAGAAATTCAACAGCAGAAATAAACAAATGTGAGTTTGAAGCCAATCGTTCAACTGGCATTGGAGGCGGCGTTTCTTTTGAATATTCAGATATTTTGCTCACAAACTGTAAATTCCGCCTCAACTATAGCGGACTTGGCGGAGCTTTAGGTTACTTACGGTCGACTCCAGCGCGGTCCATAACCGGTAATCTTTTCACAGAAAACTCAGCGTTATTTTTTGGCGGAGCCATTTCCTGCAACAGAGCAAATCCACATTTCATCAACAATACCATTACAAACAATTCCTGTACTTCATACGGAGGAGGATTTTATTGCAATGACAGTGCTGCACCCGTAGTTGTAAATACTATTCTATACGGAAACCATGCGCCCTCAGGTGAACAGGTTTATATATGGGATGTTAATTCTGCTCCATCTTTCTATTATTGTAATATTGAAGGAAAAAGTGAAGCCTTCGGCGGAACAGGAGGAACCGGTTTTAACTCCCCTTATGTTGCGAACATTGATACATTGCCAGCGTTTTTGGGAAATGGCTTACACCCCTATGCATTGGCACCTGAGTCACCATGTGTAAATGCAGGTCAGCCTGACACAACCGGACTAATGTTGCCAGCTTATGACCTGGCAGGTAATAGCAGAATCTATGGCTCAAGAGTGGACATAGGAGCCTATGAACTACAATCAGGTCCATCATCTGTCAATCACAACTTCTCAGAACTGAAACCCCATTTCTGGCCCAATCCATTTACTGATCTGTTATATGTTAACCCTGCCGGATTTTCAGGAGAAACAGTACTCGTTCAAATGTCCGATTTACAAGGCCGAGTTATTCTCTCAGAAAACATTGCCAATCGTGAAGAAATCAAATTGGATCTCACAAAGCAACATTTAAGGGCCGGAATTTACTGTCTCCAAATTTCCGACAGTCAAAAATCAGTCACCCTGAAGATCTCAAAATCAGGGCAATGATAGAATTTGGAATAAAACTAAAGTAAGCCTGCCAATTCTTCCGCTTTTTCAATGCAAGAAAAGTACTGCAAAATACTTTTCTTGCATTTCTTTGTTGTAAAGGAATTGCAAAATTACAAAGCAGAGTTACAGGCAAAAACATGAATAAATATTGACAAACTAACCATAACCAGACAGATTAGTTTCTTACCGTTAAAATATAAACACATGTCAATACAATGATATTTAATCACTTACACTCTCATTTAATTTGCACGATGTTTAGTCAGGCATTCTTAATAATTTTTATACTTAAACAGGAGTAAATAATAAAATAATTTATAATTTTACATCAACCAATAATAATGTTATGCAAGGTATAGATTATTTATTTAGAAAAGATTACACCAAAGAGCCATTAAAAAACAATCAGGCCAGAAAAATCGGGTTAAAGCAATCCATCATCAAAGAATTGTACTTTCAGGGAGAGTTATCCATTTTTAAACTCAGCCAAACCATAAAGATGAGCACCCCCACCATCACAAGAGCAGTAGAGGAGCTTGTTGAAGAAAAACTTATTAAGGAGGTTGGGATTGGGGAATCAACCGGAGGCAGAAGACCCAGCCTTTTTGGGCTTAATCCGTCTGCCCGATATGTAATTGGCATTGACATTGAAAGATCTTTCATTAAAATTGGTGTTTTTGACTTTTTAAACAATCCGGTATCGGAAATACATGAACTAAATGAAGGGCTTGACACACATCCTGACATACTTGGTTTTATTGCTGAAAAAGTTTCTGAGCTACTTGAAGCCTATGGAATTGACCAAAATATAATACTTGGAATAGGGATTTCGCTTCCGGGCCTGATCGATATTCGAACCGGATTATCGTTCACTTACCTGAATACAGGGCGGCCGTTAGCGGAAATTATATATGAAAAAATTGGACTGCCTGTATTCATTGAGCATGACACCCGGGCCATGGCGTGGGGCGAGCAATCCTTTGGATTGGCCCGTGGCCACCAAAATGTTTTGTGCCTGAATGCAGGCTCCGGAATCGGGCTCAGCATTATTATCAATGGAAAAATTTACACAGGTCATTCAGGCTATTCAGGTGAATTTGGCCATATCCAGATTGAGCCCAACGGTCAGTTGTGTCATTGCGGAAAAATCGGGTGTATTGAAACAATTGCATCTGGGAAATCAATGATTAACAGAGCCAGAACTGAAATTGAAAATGGAGCTATTACCCGTATTAGTGAAACTATCGGAGGTGATTTAAACAAAATTAACATTAAACTTATCCTGAATGCTGCCAAGGAAGGTGATCAATTTGCCATTGACCTTCTGTATAAAATTGGCGAATCACTGGGAAGAGGTATTGGTACTTTAATCCACCTTTTTAACCCTGAACTTATTATTGTTGGCGGCGAAATGTCAAGAGCCACTGACCTCCTTATTGCTCCAATTGAGAGCAATCTGAATAAATACACTATTTCAAGAATAAGAAAGGATGCCCGCATTGTTGCTTCTGAGCTTGGCGATAACGCCAAACTTTTGGGGACCATCGCGCTTGTAATGCACAAAATATTTAGCTAAGCATTTGGCAAACTGTATTTTGCAGCTATTTTCAACTACTGCTTGCAAAAACAAAATATTTGAATAATTTTGCCGCATAATTAAAATTCTTCAGGGCAGGGCGAAATTCCCGACCGGCGGTATAGTCCGCGACTCGAACAACATTTGGTTGTTTGACTGAACCGGTTTGATTCCGGTACCGACAGTATAGTCTGGATGGAAGAAGAATCACTACTACTTTTCCAGGCAGATTTCTCTGTTTGGATTTTGTATTGATGTATCCTGCCCCGAAGTATGCTTTGCCGGGGCATTATTATTTCCGGTAATTTTTTATTAATTGATTAAATCCGGAAACATGATACATTTTCTCTTAAAATCAATCAGTCTGATTTTTGCTTCAGCCCTTATTACCGGTCAGCTATTTGCACAAGTTGTAATCAGAGGACAGGTTAGCGATTTAAGCAGCGGTTATGCTATTGCCAATGTAAACATTCAGGCTGACACAAAAAATAACGGGGCAATCACTGACAATAACGGCAACTTTGAAATCATACTCGCCCAGGGTTCCTGCAAATTAACATTCAGCCATCTGACCTACAAGCCGCTTATTCTTTCGCTCAATACTGCTGAAAAAAATGAATTTCTGCACATAAGGTTAGAGCCGGAAACCGTTGGGCTCAACGAAGTAAATATTATCTCCAATTATGCGCGTGAAAGGGAAACTCCCATTGCCATAAGCAACATTCGCACAGCCACAATTGAAAGAGAAATGGGCCATCAGGATTACCCTGAAATAATGAAATTGGTCCCGGGAGTTTATGCAACAAAGCTAGGTGGAGGCCAGGGAGATGCGCGCATAAGTATCAGAGGTTTTCAACAGGAAAATATAGCTTTATTGCTAAATGGTGTCCCTGTAAGCAGTGTTGAAAACGGATTGGTTTACTGGTCTAACTGGGCAGGTCTTGGCGATGCCACACAAACCATTCAGGTACAAAGAGGGCTTGGAGCCTCAAGAGTGGCCTTAAACTCAGTTGGTGGAACCATCAATATAATTACAAAATCAACAGAAGCTATAAAAGGCGGTAGCATTCGCTATGCTGTTTCTGACTTTGGAAATAATAAATTCACTTTAAGTCTTTCAACAGGAAAATTAAATAAAAACTATGCGATTACTTTTTTAGGCTCCAGAACATCTGGCCCTGGATATGTGGATGCCACAAGCGTTAATGCCTGGGCTTGGTTTCTTACCATCAGCAAAGAGCTCAATGAACGACATAAAATTGTATTTACCAGTCTTGGAGCGCCTGAAAGACATGGTCAGCGAAACTTTGGGTTATCAAAGGAAGAGTATGACATGTATGGCAATAAATACAATCCTAACTGGGGAATTTACAATGGAAAAATCAACAGCCTGTCAGAAAATTTTTATCATAAGCCTCAATTATCCTTAAATCACTACTGGGATATAAATCCGAGAGCCTTTCTGGCAACTTCCGTTTATTTTTCAAGTGGAAAAGGTGGTGGTAAATATGCTGAATCATTTATGAGTGAGCCTGTTTATAATTTCAGAAAAAATAACCAGTTAGATTGGGATGCTGTTTATCTGCAAAATATAAATCATAATGATACTTATCAATTGGCAGATGGACAGATTGCATCTGGTTTTTCAAAAATAATACAAACAAATTACCTTGCCGATCACATCTGGTTTGGAGCATTATCAACCCTCAACTACCAGATAAATGATAATTTTAAATTTATATCAGGTATTCATGCCAGATATTTTAAATCAAACCTGCGCGAAGAAATCAGTGATTTATTAGGCGGAAGATTCTATATTGACACTTATGGCTGGGCAATTGACGGAATTGGAGGACGAAATCAGATAAAAGGCGTAGGCGATATAATTAATGTGGACAATGATTCGCGTGTTGATGTTATCAGTTATTTTGGTCAGATAGAGTACACTTATAAAAACCTGACGACTTTTCTTGCTTCAACAGCCTCAAGCACATGGTTCAGACGATATGACAGAATAAATTACATTCAAAATCCTGAAAGTGAACTTGTAAGCAAACCCGGTGCCGATATAAAAACGGGTTTAAATTACAATATAAATGCACGTAGTAACCTTTATTTAAATGCCGGTTATTATACGAAAGCACCATATTACAAGTTTATTTTCGCCAACTTCACTAATGCTGTTGTTCAGAATGCCTCCAACGAAAAAATAAGCTCAGCAGAAATGGGATATGGTTATAAAAATAAAGGCTACAGTGTTAATATTAATGCTTACTACACTTTGTGGCAGGACAAATCTTTATTATCTAACGAGAACATTCAACTAGACAACAATACGCAAACAAGAGCTCTGATAAGAGGACTTGATGCTGTACATAAAGGCATTGAAGTTGAAATATTTGCTCAACCAACCTCAAATTTCCTCATTGGCTCTACCTTTTCTGCCGGAGACTGGAAGTGGAAAAATGATGTGAACGCATTGCTGTATAATGATAATCAAGAGTTAGTTGACAGCACATTTGTATATGTTAAAGATATTAAAGTCGGCGATGCACCACAAATTTCGTTAGCTCTATTTGGTGAATTACGTTTTCTGACAGATTGGGCCTTAAATGCCAATTGGCTGTATTACAGTAAAATATATGCTAATTTTGATCCGGCAGGACGTGGTAATCCAGATGACAGGAGTCAACCATACAGAATTCCTGATTACGATTTGTTGGATCTACACCTGAGTTATCAGTTTGAAATATCAGGTTTGAAATCTACAGCAGCAATTAGCTGCTATAATGTAACAAATAAGGAATCAATCATGAGAGGTGAAGATGGCACCGGACACAACCTGGAGACTTTCAGAGGATACTGGTCTCCGGGAAGAACTTTTAATTTCTCCCTGAAAGTTTCCTTTTAACTATTATTGGTTGCAGTTCTGAAACAAAAACACCCGGATACAAATTGCATCCGGGTTATGCTTACCAATCAAATGATAAAATTATTAATTCAGCTTCTTAATAAGTCCGTCAAAAATAGCAGTAACCTTACATGAGAGATCAGCAAGTTCTGAATTTCCGGTTGCGGTCATTACTGTTTTCGGGTTAATTGCAGCCACTTCACATCTGCCCTCTCCCTTTTCCTGAACAATGATGTTACATGGTAACATTAAGCCCACTTTATCTTCAGAATTTAATGCTTCCAGTGCATAATGAGGATTGCAAGCTCCTAAAATCCTGTAGTCGCGGAAATCAGCATCGAGTTTTTCTTTAAATGTTTTTCTGATATTAATCTGAGTAATAATTCCAAAGCCATGTTCTTTTAACAATAGCGTAACTTTGTCAACCGCGTCATCAACAGAGCAGGTAAGCTCTTTTGCAAAATAGTAATCCATTTTACTGAAATTTAATGATTAAAAACAAATAAGGTTACTCCCTGATTCCTTCATAAAGCTAAACAAATTAGCCATGAAAAGTACTTCAGGAAACAAGTTATTCTTAAAATCGAACATACAAATTTAATTATTACCATAAATGAAGCCGGGATTTAAAATAAGTAAGTAAGCAACCTCGGCAAAATGAATTTATTTGGCCTAATTTTGCAAAAAAGCCTGAAATGAGTAACAAGAGAACAATTCTATTTGTAACTACCTTAAGTTCATTCCTTACACCATTTATGGGATCGGCCATTAATATTGCGCTTCCTGAAATTGGCAAAGAAATGAACATGAACACGATTCAACTTGGATGGGTGGCCACTTCATATCTGCTGGCAGCAGCTGTCTTTTTGCTCCCTTTTGGTCGTTTGGCAGATCGCAACGGGCGAAAAAAGCTCTTTATGTACGGCATAATTCTATTCGGAGTAGCCTCTGGCTTATCTGCACTGGCTTTTAACTGGTGGATTTTAATCCTTTCCAGAACATTGAATGGAATTGGCGGGGCCATGATTTATGCTACAGCGCTGGCCATTTTAACATCTGCTTTTCCTAAAAATGAGCGAGGTAAAGCCCTGGGTATAAATGTGGCTTCAGTTTACCTCGGGCTTAGCCTGGGCCCGACTCTGGGAGGATTTCTCACTATGTATCTGGGATGGCGCAGTATATTCGCTTTTACCGCAATTTTAAGTGTAATTATCCTGGTTTTTGCCGGTCAAAAACTAGCTGATGATAAAAAGCCTCTCTCAACCATACCTTTTGACACAAATGGGAGCCTCATTTATGGCATAAGCCTGGCGCTTTTTATTTATGGATTTCCACTTCTCCCTTCTTTATCAGGCATAGTCATTGTTACTGCCGGATTAATAGGGTTCGTGCTTTTTGGCAAGCAGGAAAACAAGGCAAAAGAGCCATTACTGGACATGCATATTTTCAGAAAAAACCATGTATTTCTTTTTTCAAATTTTGCAGCTTTTATTAACTACAGTGCAACTTATGCATTGGTATTTTTATTGAGCTTTTATCTGCAACAAATTAAACATATGAGTCCGGCTGAGGCGGGAATGATATTAATGTCTCAACCAGTAATGATGACCCTTTTTTCTCCTTTGGCGGGAATTTTAAGCGATCGGATAGAGCCGGCCATTGTGGCCAGTATTGGAATGGGAATTACTGTAGCAGGGCTCATCGCTTTTGCCTTCATCACGGCTACAACCGGCATTTGGATCATTGTATTATTATTAATGTTCCTTGGCCTGGGGTTTGCGCTCTTTTCTTCGCCCAACACCAATGCAGTTATGAGTTCGGTGTCGCCTCCCCAATATGGCATTGCATCGGCAACATTAGGTACCATGCGCCTCACAGGTCAAACAATGAGCATGGGCATTTCAATGCTGATTATGGCTGTAATCATCGGAAAATCAGTTCAGGGAGCTGTTTACACAGCGGGATTACTTAAAAGCATCCATCTGACCTTTCTTGTTTTCTCTCTTTTGTGTCTGGCAGGAACTTTCTTTTCAATGAAAAGAGGCTCTTTAAGAAGTTCATAAAGTTGTATTTTTATATTGATTTAGTTTCATAATTTAGCACTTTAAGCTAAAACAGAATAATGGCAGAAGATCGCAAACTTACAGCGCTGGTTTTTGGCGGTACAGGACTCACTGGCAAATTCTTAACCGAACTCCTCATTGCAGATGACCGATATGATAAAATCATCCTGTATGTCAGGAGGGAAGTCCCCTCCTATCATGGAAAAGTTAAGCAAATCATATTTGATGCTGAAAGAATATCGGAAATTAAAAATGAAATAACCGGCGATCATTTATTTTGCTGTATTGGCACAACTATTAAGAAGGCTGGCAGTAAGGAAGCTTTCCTGAATACCGATCATCATCTGATTGTGAACATTGCCAAAGCCGCAGTATCCAATGGCATTCAGGTTTTCTCCTTCATTTCATCAATAGGTGCAAATCCTGCAAGCTCTAACTTCTATCTGAATACAAAAGGGATAACGGAAGATGTTTTAAAAAACCTTGGATTCAATCAGCTTAACATCCTGCGGCCTTCCATGCTTTTAGGCTTACGGAACGAGTCCCGGCCATTGGAAGAATTTGGAAAAACTCTCTTCAAAATATTCAGTTTTCTCTTAATTGGCCGCATGAAAAAGTACAGCCCGGTTCATGCTCTAACAGTTGCAAAGGCGATGATAACTGCTGCAAATGACATGCAGGGCACACATGTAATTGAATCAGACAAAATTGAAGAATTAGGCAACACACAGCAACAATAACGCAAATTTCGAACTAAAATGAATCACATTACCCCAGTTGAATTACATGATTTGCTCATTGGTAAAGAGCCTTTTCAGCTTATCGATACCAGAGAAGCTGAAAAATATGAAGCTTGTCATATTGATTCTGCCATATCCATCCCTCAACTCTTATTACCTGAAAGGCTTTCGCTTGTAAATACTGAAGGAAAAGTTGTGATCTACTGCATGTATGGGATTAAAAGTGAGCAAGTTTATATCTTCCTCAAAGACAAACTTAAGCTAAAAAAGTTATTTATACTTGAAGGAGGTATTTACCAGTATGCCCGGGATGTAGATCCTTCAATGCCTGTTTAATGAATATTTTTCAGAAAATAATTAACAAATGGCTGAAAGAGCCCTTTCGGATTTTTTCTACCAGTGGTCTTACTCCTTCAAAACTAGCCTTGTCTTTCTCCCTGGGAGTTTGCATGGGCATTAACCCTGTGCCAGGCACAACTACCCTTGGTTGTGTTTTGGTGGCCTTTATTTACAAGCTAAATCATGGCGCTATTCAACTGATAAACTATATGGTATACCCTCTTCAACTATTGTTGATATATCCATTTTTTAAAATCAGTGCATATGTGTTAGGCTCGGAAATAATGACAGGTTCTCCGACAGAATTTGTTCAAAAATTCAGCACCGACTGGTGGGGAACTTTATCAAAACTGGGTTATGTTGCTATTGGGGCTGCTATTATTTGGATGTTAATTTCAATACCCTTAGGATTAGTACTTTATAGACTTTCGCTGCCCGTTTTTGTTAAAATCAGCAGTAAAAGAAACTAAAACAAATACAAAGATTCAGCCCCAGAGTCCTTTTATTTGGTTTCCTGCCACACTTATTACCTGCCCGGTAACAAAAGCAGAAGCCGGTGACAACAACCAAGCTGCCATCTGGGCAAAATCAGCCGCCACTCCCAAGTGACCAGTTTCTGTTTCCTGAATAAATAGTTTTTTCACATGCTCAACAGAATGTCCCGTTTTGAGCGATTTCTTCTGATAAAGCCGCTGCATAGCACTAGTATCATGATATCCCGGAGCTAAAATATTTATTGTTATGCCATCTTTAGCTACTTCAGAAGCCAATATTTTAGCCATCCCAACAACTGCGGGCCTGAAAGCATTGCTTAAAATAAGATCCTGCACGGGCTGTTTCACAGAAATACTTTCAATCATCACTACCCTGCCTGAGCCCCTGCTTTTAAACAATGGAATCAAATATTTAAGTAATGAGACTTTCCATAACAAAACATTTTGATAAGCCTCATCCCACAAGTTTAAATCTGTGTCAAAAAAGCCACCAGCCGGGGGGCCGCCTGCATTCACCAATACTCCATCGGGAATTCTTGCATCTAGCTTTAGTCCAAGCAGGCTTAAAAATTTGCGGTCAGTAACATCTGCAGCCATTGTCTGCACATATGAACCATATTCAGCAACAAGTTCGTCTAACTTATCCTGATTTCTTGCAATTGCAAGCACTTCGGCACCTTCCTGCACCAACTGCCCGGTAATTGCTTTGCCCAAGCCTGATGAAGCGCCTGTTACCAGGAAAAACCTTCCTTTTAAATGAAGATCCACTATTCTTTCGGTTTAGGTTTTGAATTTCGCCGCTTAGCTTTAAAAGGTTTGCGTACTGATTTCTTTCTTGCAGCAGAAGGATTATATGAAGGACCTTCACCTAAAGCCTCCGGCGGCATTTGCTTTCTTATTTCATACCCAATCAGTTTTTCAATCTTTGAAAACTCTGCTTGTTCCAGTTCGTTGATAAAAGTAATGGCAATGCCTGTTTGTTCGGCTCTGGCTGTGCGTCCAACACGGTGAACATAATCTTCAGCATCACGAGGCACATCATAATTTATAACCAAACTGATATTCTCAATATCAATACCTCTTGATATAACATCTGTTGCAACCAACATTTGCAACTGCCTGTTTTTAAATTTAAGAAGTACCTTTTCCCTTTCGGTCTGTTCAAGGTCAGAAGAGATGTCGGCAACCTGAAAACCCTCCTCTTTCAATTCACGAGCAATTGATTTAACTTTTGATTTTCTTGAAGCAAAAACAATAATGCTTGGCAAATCTCGTCCTTTAACCAAACCAGCCAATAGTTTTGTTTTTTGACTATCATATGCCATGTAAGCCACTTGCAAAATACCTTCGGCCGGTTTTGAGAGTGCAATATTAACTTCAACAGGGTTCTGAAGTATAC